>MEIF01000117.1 GCA_001750645.1 Gammaproteobacteria bacterium AqS3 | reverse complement strand
ACTTTTGCGGCGACATCGACGTAGCCCCCGCCCGAGGCCGTCAGATTGATGGTCGCGTTGTCGTCCTGGGTGTCAGGGTCATGGGCGGCTCTGACCGTCACTTCTTGGGGCGTGCCCCAGCTGTCGGGGGTGAAGGTCAGCTCGGTCTGATTTCCAAGTTTGTTCGGATCGACATCGACCGTCACATCGGTGTTGTCCGGCTGGGTCAGTGTCACCCTGACATCCCCGCTCGGCTGTGCCCCCAGCTTCACACTGAAGGGGGCGCTGTCCTCCTCATCAACCTCAAGCGGTTCAGCCGGCGTGATGATCAGCTTCGCCTCGTCGTCGTCCTCCACATTGACCGTCACGCTCGCCTTTTCGCCTGCGTAGTCTCCGTCCCCGGCCACCAGATTGATGGTTGTGCTTTCATCGTCCCAGCCGGGATCTTCCGCCGCGCTGACCGTCACCGTCTGTGCCTGATTCCAGTCGGATACCGTGAAGGTCAGCGCAGCCTTGTCCAGCATGACATCGGTGTTGGGCGTGTCGTCATCCTGTGGCAGCGTCACCGTGACATCGCTCGGCGGAGCCGCCATCAGCTTCACCGTGAATGTGCCATTGCCGCCCTCGGTCACGGTCAGGGAGGTCGCCGAAACCTCCAGATCCACATCGTCATCCGTCACCTTGACGGACACGCTGCCGGTGACATCCCCGTAATCCCCGCCAGAGGCTGACAGGATGATCAAGGCACTCTCGCTGCTCGAATCGTCGTCGTGGACGGCGCTGACTGTCACGGTCTGGACATCTTTCCAGTTTGATGTCGTGAAGGTCAGTGATTCCTTGCCCAGCGTTACATCGTCGTTGGCCGTGTTGTCTTCCTGCGTCAGCGTCACCATCACATCCCCGCTCGGCTCGCTCGACAGACTCACATCAAGGGGCTTGCTGCCGCCCTCGGTCACGGTCAGCGAGGTCGTGGAAAGTGTCAGGCCCAATGTGTCGTTCTCCGTCACCGCCACCGAAACGCTGACCTCGGCGATGGCGTCGTAGCCGCCACCTTCGGTGTTCAGGAGGATCGTCGCGTCATCGGCGATGGCGTCGTCGTCCTCAGCAGCGCTGACCGTGATGGTCTGAGCATCTTTCCAGTCCGAGGTCGTGAAGGTCAGCGAGGTCTTATCGACCGTCACATCGGTGTTGTCCGGCTGGGTCAGCGTCACCGTGACATTTGACGTGGGCGGGGTCGCCAGCTTCACCTTGAAGGTCTCCTCGCCGCCCTCCTCCACGGCCAGCGGATCCGAATCCGACTCGATGGTCAGCCCCGGCGTGTCGTTGTCCTGCACATTGACCGTCACGCTTGCCTTTTCGCCTGAGTAGTCTCCGTCCCCGGCCACCAGATTGATGGCTGTGCTTTCATCGTCTGCATCGGAGTCTTCCGCCGCACTGACCGTCACCGTCTGTGCCTGATTCCAGTTGGATGCCGTAAACGTCAGCGCGGCCTTGTCCAGCGTGACGTCGGTGTTGTTTGTGTTGTCATCCTGCGACAGCACCACCCTGACATCGCCCGGGGGCTTGGCTGCCAGCTGCACCGTGAATGTGCCATTGCCGCCCTCGGTCACTTCCAGAGTGGCCGCAGACACTTCCAGATCGACGTCGTCATCCGTCACCTTGACAGACACGCTGCCGGAGACATCCCCGTAATCTCCGCCGGAGGCCGACAGGGTGATCGAGGCACTCTCGCTGCTCGAATCGTCGTCAGGCGCGGCGCTGACCGTCACGGTCTGGGCGGTATTCCAGTCGGACGCCGTGAAAGTCAGCGAGTTCTTATCGACCGTCACATCTCTGTTGTCCGGCTGGGTCAGCGCCACCGTCACATTCCCGCTCGGCTGCGTCGCCAGACTCACATCGAGGGGCTTGCTGCCGCCCTCGGTGATGGTCAGACTGGTCGGCGACAGCGACAGACCTGGCTTGTCGTTGTCCGTCACCGTCACGGCCACGTCCTCCGCCACGCCCCCGTAGTCGCCGCCCGAGGCCGTCAGTTTGATGGTCGCGCTGTCGGTGTCGGTGTCGTCATCTGCGGCGGCGCTGACCGTCACGGTCTGCTCCTGGCTCCAGTTCGAGGTCGTGAAGCTCAGCGAGGTCGGATTCACCGTCACGTCGGTGTCGCCAGACCGAGACAGATCCACCGTCACCTCCCCGCTCGGCTTGCTCGACAGAGCCACCGTGAAGGTGTCGCTGGACTCCTCGGTGATGCCCAGCGAGGTTGTCGAGAGCGTCAGCCCCGTCGTGTCGTTCTCCGTCACATTGACCGTCACGGTCTTGTTCGAGTCCGCGTAATCCTCGTCGCCGGCCTGAATTGCGACCGTCGCGGTGTCGACGATGGCATCTTCGTCAGCGGCGGCGCTCACCGTGATCGTCTGTGCTGTGCTCCAGTTGCCTGTCGTGAAGGTCAGTGATTTCTTGTCCAGAGTCACATCGGTGTTGGTCGCGTTTTCATCCTGCCCCAGCGTCACCGTGACATCAGCGTTCGGCCGGCTCGCCAGCGCCACCGTGAATGTGTTGCTGCCGCCCTCGGTCACGGTCAGCGAGGTGACAGAAACCTCCAGCCCCACGTCGTCGTCCTTCACCGTCACCGTCACGCTGCCGGTCACACCGTCGTAGCCCCCGTCCGAGGCACTCAGGGAGATGGTCGCCCTGTCGTCGGTCGCATCGTCGTCCTCGACGGCGGAGACCGTCACGGTCTGGGCGGTGTTCCAGTTCGACGCCGTGAAGGTCAGCGCGGTCTGGTTGCCGACCGTGTCGGGATCGGTGTCAGCTATCGTCACATCCGTATTGGAGGGTTGCGCCAGCGTCACGGTCACATCCTCGGACGGCTTCGTCGCAAGCTGAACGTCGAAAGTGTTGTTGCCTCCCTCATTCACCGAAAGAGCGGTCGGCGTGATGGTCAGTCCAAGGCTGTCGTCGTCGGTCACCGCGACCAACATGCTGCCGGTCACGCCCACGTAGTCGTTGCCCGAGGTCGCCAGAGTGATGGTCGCGCTGTCATCGGTCCCATCGGCGTCATGCGACACCCGAACCGTCACCGTCTGCCCGGTGTTCCAGTTCGAGTCCGTGAAGTCCAGAGTGTTCTGGTCGCCGTCGGTGTTGGGGTCGGTGTCGACCTTCACATCACTGTTTTTCGGCTGCGTCAGCGTCACCCGCACCTTGGCACCATCCAGGGGCTGCAGCGCCAGCGTGACCTTGAAGGTGTCACTGCCGCCCTCGGCCACCTCCAGAGTGCTCGGCGTCAGCACCAGCCCATCCGGGTAAAGATCTGTCACGGTCAGCTCGACACTGTCCCTCACCTCCCCGTAATCCCCGCCCGAGGCGGTCAGCGAGATGGTCACCTTGTTGTCGACCGCATCCGGATCCTTGTAAGTAATGATCGCAACGTTCTGATCTGTGTTCCAGGGATATTCCGCATCATCTGAGGCGCTGAAATCCAGGTCACGCCCCGGGCTGATGGCCATGCGCACGGCATCATCGGGCAGCCTGACCTCAACCCTCACATCAGCCGAGGGCTTGGTCTTCAGCCGAACCTTCAACGTAATTGAATCCCCCTCATCTATGGTTTTCTTTCTCCACGACAGGATCAGCTCGGGTTTCGGTTTTTCCTGAACCGTCACCGGCACACTGCCGGTGACGCCGGCGTAGTCACCGCCCGAGGCGGTCAGGCTGATCGTCGCCCTGTCCTCGGTCGTGTCATCGTCCCGGGCTGCATTCACCGTCACCGTCTGTGCGGTGCTCCAGTTGTCGGTCGTGAACCTCAGCGAGGATTTGCTCAGCCTCACATCGGTGTTGACCGCACCGCTCTGGGAGAGGGTTATCTGCACGCTGTCGCTCGGCCGACTGGTCAGCTCCACCGTGAAGTTTTCCGAACCGCCCTCATCCACCGTGAGTTTGGCGGGCGCGATGGTCAGCCCCGTCTCGTCATTCTCCGTCACCCGCACCAATACGCTGCCGGTCGCATCGCTGTAGCCGCCGCCCGAGGCGGTCAGGCTGATGGTCGCACCGTCGTCGGTCGTGTCAGCGTCCCGGGCTGCATTCACCGTCACCGTCTGTGCGGTGTCCCAGTTCGAGTTCGTGAAGTCCAGCGTGTTCTGGTTGTTCTCGGCGCCCGTGTCGGTGTCGACCGTCACAT
>MEIF01000116.1 GCA_001750645.1 Gammaproteobacteria bacterium AqS3 | reverse complement strand
TCCGTCTCGTCCGCATAGTCTCCGCCCGATGCGGTCAGCGTCACCCTGGCGCTGTATGCAGTCAGGTCAGTGTCCTCGGTCGCTCTCACCGTCACCGTCTGGATGGTGTTCCAGCTGTCGGACGTGAATGTCAGCGAGGACTTGTCGACCGTGACCTTGTCGTCGTTTGAGGTCAGCGCGATTGTTCTGTCGCCGTCTGGCTGGGCCGCCAGCTGAACGGTGAAGGTTTCCGAGCCGCCCTCGTCCACCGTTAGGGTGGTCGGCGTGACGGTCAGGCCCGGTGTGTCGTCATCAGCCACCGCCACGGTCACATCCCCGGACACATCGTCGTAGTCGTCGCCCGAGGCACTCAGGCTGATCGTCGCGCTGTCGTTGACGGCATCGTCGTCCTCGGCTGCATTCACCGTCACTGTCTGCTCATCGCGCCAGTTGTCGTCCGTGAATGTCAGCGTGTTCTGGTTGTCGGAGGCGTTCGCGTCGGTGTCGACCTTCACATCGACGTTTTTTGGCTGGGCCAGCCTAACTGTCACATCGCTGCCCGGCTGGGTCTTCAGCCGCACGGTGAAGCGGCGGCTGTCGCCCTCGTCCAGGCTTATGCTTCTGGTTGACAGTATCAGACCCGCCTCGCTCCGTTCCGTCACCGAGACCGGCATGCTGGCTGTGACATCGCCGTAGTCGGCGCCCGATGCACTCAGGGCGATGCTGGCGCTGTCGTCCAGGGTGTCGTCATCCTGGATTGTGCTGACCGTCACCGTCTGGGGTTGGTTCCAGTCGGCGGTTGTGAAGGTCAGCGTGTTCTGGTTGCCTGCCGCTCCGGTGTCGGTGTCCAGCGTCACATCGGTGTTTTCTGGCTGTCGCAGCGTCACCGTGACGTTCCCGCTCGGCTGCGATGTCAGCTGCACCTTGAAGGTGTCGCTGTTCCCCTCCGGAATGGTCAGGCTGTCCGACGACAGCGTCAGCCCCGCCACCTCGTCGTCGTCCACCCTCACCGCCACCCTGCGGTTCAGATTCTTATAGCTGCCGCCGGAGGGACTCAGCGAGATGGCCGCTCTGTCGTCGATGGCGTCATGGTCTTGGCTCGCGCTGACCGTAACCGTCTGGGGGGTGTTCCAGTTGTCCCTGGTGAAGGTCAGCATGTTCTGGTTGCCTGCCGTTGCGGTGTCGGTGTCCAGCGTCACATCGGAGTTGACAGGATTTTCCTGCACCAGCCTCAGCGTCACATCCCCTGTCGGCTGCGTCGCCAAGGCCACCGTGAATGGTTTGCTGTTGCCCTCGGAAATACCCAAGTTGGCGGTTGAGAGCACCAGCCTTGTCTCGTCGTTATCTGCAACAAGGACCCCCAGGCTATATTGATCATCTGCAAAAGAAACCGGAGGAAAATAATTTTCCATATCGTGGAACAGCATTATGGAAGTGCCTTCAGAGAGATCATCGAGATCCTCGGCGGCATTCACCGTCACTGTCCGGCGAACGTTCCAATTGTCGGATGTGAATTTCAGAATTGTTTGATTGCCTTCCGTGACAGGATCGGTGTCAACCTTCACATCGGTGTTCTCTGGCTGGTACACCTTCACCCAGCGATTATGGCGAATCTCCGCCTTCATCCGAATCGTGAATGTGGCGCTGCCTCCCTCAGTCACAACCAAGGGATTTGCGGTCGCCTCCATGATTGGATACTCGTCGTTATCCCATATACCTAGAGAATATGTGCCTGTCTGGCTTTTATATTCGGCGGGACCTTCCGAAACCTGCCAGCGCAGCGAGCCAGAATCGTTATGAGCGTCGGCATCCTCGCTGGCTGTCACTGTCACAGCTTGGGGGATGCTCCAATTGCCGGCAGTGAAAGTCAGCCTGTTTTGGTTGCCAACCGTGTGGGGATCGGTATCAAAGGTCAGATCGGTATTTGATGGCTGGGAAAAATTGACCGTCACCGTTGCCGAGGGCGGGCTGTTCAGCTTGACCGTGAATGCTTTGGTGCTGCCCTCATCCATCCAAAAACCATGTGATCTTGGAAAGAAATTGAGGCCCAAATCGCTGTCCTTAACATCAACATAGATGTTTGCGCTTACTTCGTGTTCCAATCTCAAATATTTCCTTGGAAGGAAAAGATTGATTGCCCCCCCGCTGTCGCGCGCATCGGTGTCGTTGGGTGCATTCACCGTCACCTCCTGGGGAATGTGCCAGTTGGATGGCGTGAAAGTCAGGGAGGCCTTGTCCACCGTTAAATTGCTGGATGCGGCATTTCGCACTTCCACTCTCACCACAATCTCTGACGAGGGCGGACTGTCCAGCCGAACTGTGAAGGTCTGGGATGAGCCTTCATACAAGGTCAGCTTGCTCGGGGACAGAAGAAGGTAGGGCCTAAACGCTCTCTCTTCAGAATATGCAAAGCTCACATACACCCTTCTTTGCGCACCACTGGGCAATATGAGATAGAGCCTCACAGCTGGCTGGAGGTCCGCGAGTTTATAAGAGCCGCCCGATGTCACCGTTACCGTCTGAGGAATGAGCCAATTCTGTGGCGTGAATGTCAGGGTGTTTTGATTGCCGGGTATGTCTGCATCAGTGTCATAAGTCGCATTTAGGCTGACAAATTGGTCATCAGGGGATACCTTGACCGTCACATTTTCAGAGGGAGGCAAAGAGAGTCTGACTGTGAAGCTCTTGCTCTGCCAGTCGTTGATTTGTCTAAGGAGTGGAGGGTCAACAACAAGCAAACGGTTACTCAACACCGTGATTGTGATGTCTTCGCTGATGCCGTCATAGCCTCCTCCCGACGCAGCAACTGAGACAATCCCAGTGTAATCCACCCACCCCCCTCCCCCCGAAAGGCGTATGTACTGGGAAACATGCCAATTGGATGGTGTAAAAATCTTAGACTCTCTGCTTACATACAACTCTTGTTTGCTTGATGTCGATGTAACTATGACAGAGCCTGTCGGCTGGGTTTTCAGGCTGACAGAGATGTAGTAGCGTTCCCCTTCTTCCTTAATCGTTAACGATTTTGTCGACAAATTCAGCCCTGGACTCGTGTCTTGCCCGTGTGTGTGGGCTGAGAACGTCAGCCCCATAAGCAGCGCACCGACCAGCAGAAGCGGCAGCCGCCGCCGCTGCCGCTGCCGCTGCCGTGAGCCAAAAATGTCAGCCAAAGAGGTCAACATCAGGGCACCAGAGGCAAAGGATTAGGCAAGCGAGGCAAGGGGCTGGAATGCACCTCAGAATGGGAATCGTTTGCAGCCTCTGCAGCGGCAGAGTCAGTCGCTTTGAAGTGCTTCATGCCCTATTCCGGCGATCTGTGAGACCGCCGCCCCGTCAAGCGGACGATAATGCCACAAGTTGGCCGATTGCCGCTGTTTTTTGGAGGCGGGCTGGAGATCCCACCCCTCTGCGATTCAACTTCTGCCGATGCTGAACGAACAGGCCCGACCCGCCACCCGCTGCCCACAGCAAAGCCAAAGCCTGCGTGTTTGTCTGCTCTGGCCTTCTTCATCGGCCTGCAATTCCGCCTCAGGCGTGCCCAGCCGCCACACTGCTGCCAGATCTAGGGGGACATCCCTGCCTTTCCCGCACCGGGGGAGAATCGTTTGGCGGTGAGAACGGCCCTGCTGCACTCCTCCGCTGCGGCCGCCTTGAATGGCAAAGCACCAGCTGGGCAGGCATCGGCGAAGCTGACTTTGACCATGTTGAAAGCCAATGAACCCAGACTGCCGCCTGCGACCCTGTCGGTGTCCGGCATGGCATCCGAATGGCTCAATATTTGCAGGCCGTCCGTCGGTTTGTTTCCGGAATGAGCGGCGAGCGCAACCGCCGGGCGTCCTGCACCGTCCCCATCCAATTTCCTCAGCACACCCGACAGACTCAGCCCGGCGGTGTCATCATCAAGCACCGTCACTTTCACCGAAGCGCTGCCCACACCGGTGCCGCTCAGGGCGATCGTCACATTGTCATTTTCGCTGTCATCATCCGGCCCTGCGCTGACCGTCACGGTCTGGGAGACATTCCAGTTGCTGGCGTTAAAGGTCAGCGCAGTCTTGTCCACAGTTACATCGCTGCCGGACGGGAGCGAAACATTGACCGTGATTGCGGACGAGGGCGCCTTCTTCAACCTCACATCAAAACTATCACTGCCTCCCTCATTCACCGTCAGTTCGAGGGGTGTTATGTCCAGCTTGATTTCGTCGTCAAGCACTGTAACCGTCAGCGGG
>MEIF01000115.1 GCA_001750645.1 Gammaproteobacteria bacterium AqS3 | reverse complement strand
GCATAAGAGTCACCCTCAGAACAATTGCCATGCAGCGAGAGGGATTTATAATGTATGTGACTTAATGCATCGTGAATCATAATCATTAATTTCTCCTTCTCTCACAGCCAACTACCGACAGGGAGGAGGCATTCCCCAAGAGTGTAACCCCAAAGGGACAAAGATTACTGAGGGAATCTGATTGAATTAAGAATAAATGGGACTTATTTAGACAATTAATAACTGTTGTGATTATATAATGTTCAATACACCTAAACTGATTGTTAGCATGGTGTTGAAGCCATAATGGCTGAAATATTACAGAGGGAGATGTCACTTTGTCTTATGTATAGGTTAAATGCCTCTGAGTTCCAGCGACCCAGCCTCTTAATCGTATGAGAAGGAATACCTGCGGCAGCGGCAGTAGTAGCGGCTCCTATTCTGAAGCTGTGTCCGGCGAATAGCGATTGATTAAGACCTGCCCTTGCGAGGGCATTGCGAACTGAGGAAACAAAGAAATCTCTGGAGCATGGAGACCCGTCAGCTTTTAAGAACAACTCTTTGTCCACCGGAGGACGAAGCGTCAAATACCTCGACAGGGCCAGGACGGGACAAATATTCTTATTCGATTTCCCTAAGAAAACGAATGATCCCTTGCCAAACGGATCGTTTTTCGCTCTTCTTATCAGGATCCTAAAAAATGAAGGATTATCGTGGGAGTCTGTTGCCAAATCAGAAACTTTGAGAGGAGCCTCTCCCTTCCTTGAGAAGATTTCACCCAGCCTCATGAAACCAAAGAATGCGGTACATGCTATCGCCCAAAGCAGCCACATGTCGTGACTGGAATCTCCATCAAAGGTTTCCAACCAACTCCCCCTCAGTTTCTTCAATACTTCCAGTGTTATTGGAAGCCTGATGTTGTTCCCTTGAGATTGAGATCTTTTAATTCCTCTAGTCACGTAATGTAACCAGGGCCATGAGCTGAACTGAGGAGGGCTCGAGCCAGACGAGATCTGCAAGTGTCTTAGCCCAGATAAATAAGCTGATATGGTGCGAGCCTGTAGACCTTCGTTTGCGAGAAATGCTGCAAAAAGACAAAGCGAATATTCTGTCAGCGGAAGAGGTGCGAGACCGGCATTAGAGCAGAAAACCATGTAGCGACGTTGAGCAGTAGAATAGGAAGACTTTGTGCTATCGGCTAAACCTCTTGCAAACAACCCCTGAACAATTCCTTCCAGCTCTTTGATGTCCAGGATAGCGTGCTGTCCAGGAGCAGGGAAGTGAGAGCCTGAGGAAACCCTGTTGGAGTCCTGGGAGCCTGTGGAAAGATACTAAAGTAAACATGTAGGTCATCTCTGGAGAGGGCGTCGGCTGCCCGATTGTTTCTGCCTGCGATGTGAAAGGCCCTATAGGATATCTGATGCCGAGCTAGGAAGAAGAAGAGACAACGCAAGAGATGTGAGAGAATGCGATCCTTAGCTGAACCAGACTCCAGGCACTGAACCACAGCTAAATTATCTGAGTATAGAGAAATTCTGGAGTGAGCACAGCGGTGACCCCACAAAGCGATAGCCATGACTATCGGAACTAATTCTTTAGCTGCTATATTGTTCGATGACCACAGCTTCGGCCATTTGAGCTGAAACCAAGCGTGGTCCAGCGAGATGAAAGCCCCAGCTCCCCATGAGCCTGATGCGTCAGAGAAAATTGAGGGGCCAACTATTGGATTGGGGAATATGCTAACCCCGTTCCACGACTCTATGTAAGAGCACCACCATAATATGTCTGCTCTGCAGCCCTCCTCCAGCCTAGTCACATGATTTGCTTTGCGAAGGCGAGACATGGCATCTATTAGTCTTCTGACAAATGGTCTACCAGCGGGGACGACCTGTGCAGCATCATTTAAAAGCCCTATAATCACTTGGAGGTCGTGTTTCGTTGCAGACTTTTTGGTTGACCATTTCCTGAGCGTATCTTTCAGACGATTCAGCTTTCCGCGAGGAAGGCGCAGCTCCCTTCTGATGGTATCAATTTCAATACCAAGGAAGGTTAGAGTGGTCAAAGGACCCTCGACCTTTATTGGCTCTACTGGAAGACCCAGACTGTAAGCCGTGTGGATTCCTGTATCCAGACATCTTTGGCAGCTCTGCTGATCCGAGGCCCAGAAAATAAAGTCGTCCAGGTAGTGCGCTAGGTCCATGATACCAGTACAGATCATCGCCCAAGCTAGGCCGTCGGCCACTGCATTAAAAATAATTGGGGCTGATCTTAGACCAAACGGAAGCGCCTTGTCGCAATAAGTCTTTCCTCTCCAGGATACACCAAGGAATTTCTGATCCGCCACATGGACTGGGACCTTCCTATAAGCAGCCTTGAGATCGAGCTTAGCGAGGAAGGAGCCCTGTGGGAGTAGCTCAGCCACCTGACGCACAGTGACGTACTTGAAGGAAGAGAAGGCAGGGTTAATTGCGTCGTTGACGCTCCTCCCCGAAGGAGAGGACAAGTCCACTATCATCCTAAATTTGCCTGGTCTGTTTCGCTTTGGAATAAAGCCAATGGAACTCAGCTGAACATTTGCTTCATCTGAGATAACAAGTTTGCCTGCCTTGACTTCCTCCTCAATATAATCGTCGACTTTGCTCGCTAGAGCCAAAGCAGATTTCGAGTTAGACTTACAAGAGCTTAAGCGGGCTGACGGAGGGACCCCAATCCTGAAGCCGCTTTGGATTCCCCTTCTTAAAAAGGCTGAAAATTCTTGGTCAGGCATTGCGACGAGAAAGGGATCCCATTCTGACTCTGGCAGAAATCCCACTGGATTCTCCCAGGCCATGCTTTGAGAAGACGAAGCCTCTAAAGCTAGCAAGTTCTTGAGAAAAGAATACGAGCCATCTCTAATGTTGGCTGCCACTAGAAACAGAAAGGAAAGGATCTAATGAATTTTCATCAAGCCAGCATAGCAATAAAGTTAGCAAAATAACTCAAAGACTGACGCAAAATAATTAATAAGGTAAGCTTGAGCTTTTATATGATTATTTTTGGACTCATGACCTGCATGAATGAGCATAATGGATATGTATTGAATACTATAATGAGTGAGATAACATAGTTTGTCTTTTATAGTTACATGACTGGGACTGGGCCCACGGCTTATGGCAGACTGCCCTTGCTGGTAGAGCTATCCATTTGGTCTGGCTTGGTGCGGCAGACGAGAGCAGAATGGGAAGAGCCTCCGCACTCAGAACATACGTGCAAATATTTGCATGAGGATTGGCTCTGATTGCAAGTACCCCTATTGAACCTCTTGCAGGGTTCGGCAACTTTGGATTTCTTGGCGGGTGAATCCATCTGCGATTGGGGTATGGTTCTTGACGACGACGTGCGGAATAATGCACAAGCAGCTGTCATATGGTCAGCACCATTGCATAGCTGGCAGGATGTGTTTTTGATGGAACCAACTGACAAGACTGTTGAGGCCATGAGTGATGGAGCAAATTCGTTCCACTGCAGGGAGGAGCCAGAAGCGACCTGTTGGCGAAACAGTCTATCGTACGCCAACCAGCCCCTCCCCCCATGCCTTTGGGCCAGATAGATAATCAGCTGGGCGTAGGCCGCGAGCTCCTTGGCTCTCTTCTCCGTAACTGATACTGCGATGAGGGCCAGAAAGTAAAAACACCAGGTTAGAGGGTCCTCTATCTCCCTCATACGAGAGCCCGACTGTGCGAAACTCCCGGCCCCCACCTCTGACAATAGTTTTGCTAGAGCAATATTGTCCGGCATGAGTTCCCGCAGATCCACAAACTGATTCAGCCTAATTTTCTCGATTACTTTCCCTGGGACTGGAGGGAGAGAAGGCGATACAATGACGCCGGACTGAGTGGAATCAATGCGAGATCCAGATTCTGAAATTGACATAATAGGTACGGCACCAGAGGTGGTGCTGGTGCTGGCCCCACTGGCAGATGGGATGATAGGGATAGCTGCGAGGGCTGATGCAGGCAGGCGGCCTGACGAAGACCCTGAAATTATCAAAAGAACAAAAATCAATAATTACTACCAAAACTCAAAAGAACAAAATATTATAATAAAACAAAAACTAGAATAAAAACAACTCAAGACAATACAATATATTCCTGCTTTGATGGCTAAGCTTTTCCCCAAAATGTGGGGGCTATGATCGAGCTATAATGTTTGTTTATCTAGGGCGCAGCGGCTACTTAGCCTTGCGGT
>MEIF01000114.1 GCA_001750645.1 Gammaproteobacteria bacterium AqS3 | reverse complement strand
CCTGCCTGTTCAGCGTATCGCTGAATGTCACCTGAATGTTTGAGGTTGCGCTGATGCTGACGACATTGTTGACAGCGAACAGCAGCGACGGGCTGACCGAGATCATGCCCCCTATCCCATCTCCCGATGCCTCGCAGCTGAAAGCCCGTGCATCGTAGCGAGGCGGGCGCGCAGTGGCACCGAAATATCCATATACTTGCCCGCCTCAAAGCATCTTGCTGTTATGCCAGACACAGGATGGTTGATCATATTAATCGGCGCAATAATCTGTCCGGATATCCCGGCTGGTGAAATCCTTTATTGGGGGAGTGTCTTCGCCGCCAGCGCCTTGTTTCGTGTGCTCGTCGCATTTGATGCTTTTGGCGAAGTGCCGCAAAAAATGGGTGTTATTTCCAAGCCCCTGTTTGTTGCCGACTTGCATCTCGTTATTTTGGGATCGGCCGGCATGATCTTGGTTGAATTGCTTGTTTATCCGTTCTACGGGAATAAATTTGCATCAGGCTCCGAGCTGTTAATTTTCCTCTCTGCGCTGGCTGCCCGCTCTATCTACCGCCGCGCAATCATCAAGCGCTCTGAAACCGAAAAGAACGAGATCACCTAGTCAAATCTCTGATTGACGCCCCCGCAATCATGCCGGCCGCGATGCCCCCGACCCTTGCGCGATATCTGCCCCACCAGCTGCCCTCTGCTTTTTTCAGCCGGTGACGAATAAACGCGCCGAACGATGCCCCGCCGTCCCCGCTGGCGATGGTCGATCCACTGATATAGACCGTTGTCCTGTCCCACAATAACAGGCTGACACCGAGACCTGTGGAAACGACCGTCCGGCGGTAGTTGCATCTGTTGCAGTTGTCCTGCCTGTTCAGCGTGTCGCTGAATGTCACCTGAATGTTCGAGGTTGCGCTGATGCTGACGACATTGTTGACAGCGAACAGCAGCGATGGGCTGACCGAGATCGTGTCCCCCCTATCCCATCTGCCGATGCCTCGTATGTGTTCCGGCGGTATGTGGGCATAGCCAAACACGACCCTGAGCACGATGGGGTCGTAAGTTCGATACAGAGAAAACCCGGCATTGAAAGCCCCGCTCACAGGCTTGAAGTCCTCGCCCTCCTGCGACCGGTTTTCCAGCAGGTCAATGCCGATCCAGCCCACCATCCCGGGCGACTCGTTCTCCGGCGACAGGCTTCGGCTGATCTGAGCGCGCAGTGTGCCAAGCCGAGCCGTGGTGTCCTTTTCATCCCTGCATCCGAATCCGAAATAGCCGCCAAACTCTGGTACATAAAAGCACCCGCCGCCCCTTCTGGGATCGGCGTTGCGATCATCCGTGTAGGAGCCGTCCAGATTCAGACCGATCTCGGTCTTTGCCGTCAGCCCGTAGCTGTATCCGAGCTCCAAATTGATAAGGTCGGCGGTCTCGTTGCCGAATGCGACATGCCTGATCCCGTAACTGAGCTCTGACCCTCCTGCAGGCGAGAGCAGGTTCTCAATCCTAAGCGGCAGCCCGCCGTCACCCTGTGCAGCGGCGAGCATTGACGCACAGGTCGCGATCAGCAGTGCGAGGGGGCGGACTGGTCTCACCGGAACGAGTGCCGCCGCATAAGCCGCAGAGATTCATAGGCTGGCACCGCACCCGCCGGCGTGTGAAAAAAATCGCTGCGCATTGGATGCCCTTTGAGTTTGGGAACGATCAGCAGCACCCTGCCCTCGCCCTCACCTTTGGCATCCCATAATTCGGTGAACTGGTGCCGAAGCAGTCGCCTGTTTCCCCAGGAAGGATCGGCCAAGGCGACAAGGCCGTCGGAACGGACGCCGCGGACAACGGAGAAGTGTGCCTCTCCCCTGTGGACGAGATGAACGATTGCGGGGATTTTCAGTCGCAGCAGGTCTGACAGCGGCATTTGAAGTCCGACCGCTCTAAACCCGTAGGTGTCGGCTGCTGCCGCCAAGTCTGCAAATGAGGCGGCCTCGGATTTTTTCATCCGTTGCAGCACTCCGGCCTCATTTGTCTCCACCCCGTAGAATTCCCGCAGAAGGGTCGCCAGAGCTGCCGCCCCGCAGGAGTAGTCCCGATCCTGCATCTCCACTCGCTCCCTTTGAATCTCGCGCCAAGACTGTGGAGGAACCGGAAGCCACCTAAATTTAGTTATGAGTCCAGAATCCTGACCAGAAACAGGCTCTGAAATCAGCGAGGAATAAACCAGAACCAAGACAATTAAGGTGCCGTATGGATTACCAGCCACCAGCCCGCCACGGTGAACCGTAATGCCATGTCACTGTGCAGGTGTTTCCAGAGCAGTAGCCGGTCTGGTAGCCCCCGCCATACGTCTCGTAAAGGTATCTGTCGCTACCACCGGGATTCAGTCCGGCGCCAAAATTTTCCTCGCCGCTTTCAGATGGAGTCCAAGTCGGTATCTGCGAGGGAGGATTAACTATCGGCTTGATTCGAGTTAGATTTTTGTATGGCAGGTTGAGTTTGGCTTTGCTTATTTGTTTTGATGTCGGTGGGGTGATTCCCAGCGTTTTCCATGACTTTTTGAGAACGTCGGATGCATCGCTTTGCGCTACGCTCACTGCTGCATCAAAAACCATACCCTGCGTATATGGATCCATTTGGGCTAGATCTTCTTCTGATAGACCGAACGATTTTATCGTGTACTCCCACTCAGTGGCTGCGTGTTCTCCCACAGCCATTAGAAAGGCTTTCGCCGCAGCCTTTGCATAATAAGCAAACTGTTTATGTGCCAGCATTTTATTAATCTCTGCTCGCATTAACGCCGCATTCGGCTGCTTTGTCATTTTTTCAAACTCAGCATCAAAATCAATGCTCTCTGGCGGATATTTATACAGATTACCCATAGTTCGTTTTATGATTTTTTTGGCATGCCTCGCAAGATTTTTATCTGTTAAAAAATCAACCGTTCTATCAGCCGCAAAATAATAGGCCACCCACCACACAATTAGAGGCAGTGCGTCGCCCGTGGTTTGCGTCATTTCCCGATCACTCAGAAACTCGGCTTGCAGCGGAACGTCGCCGTGAAATGCGAATGCAAGATCGTCGTTGACTAGCGACGGTCGCTGATCGGCGAATGCAGGGTGTTCTCCTGTCATCGCAAACGATGCCGGAAACAGAAACACGGCGATTAAAGCAACAGTTAGTTTTTTCATGATGTCTACCCTCCCTGGGTGTGAACAAAATCAACTTGACCTTGTCAAGGTATCAGAGAGGGGGGGGTTGTCAAGCCCTCCTAAAATCAGGTTCTTTTGGCAGTGCCTGCGTGCTCGACATCAGCGGCCTCGCCAGGCTCAATGGCCAAAGAATGACTGACCTCAACAAAGGTTCAACAGTTGTGGGGCAGACCGATGCTGACTTGATGTGCGTGTCCGCTGTCGCTCGCCGACCGCATCGGAACTGGTGGGAAGTAGTCTCAAAGATCAAAAATGATTCGCTCTAATTTTTGCCGCATCTTCGAGATCTTTTCCAATGGCTTGGTTTTGACTGACCCCGCAGCCCGAGAATTTAGTAGCGCTTCTGGAGTTCGACGGCGAGGCGGGAGCGGGCTTGGCCGAGGCGGGCGATGTGGCGCTCGCTGAACAGGCTGAACTCGAGGGCATCGCTGTTCGAGAACCGCACCCCGGCGAGCTGGCGGATGGAGCCGTGCTCGCCGCTGGTGAAGCGGTACTCGGAGTAGGGGGTCAGCATCCCGCCGAAGGCGCGCAGGCCGTAGCCGAGGTTGGCCGCCAGGCCCCGCTCCCGACCCCGCATTTGCCGGCTCTGCCGACTGGCTTCGTCGAGCCGGAAGGCCTCGTCGCGATCCAGCAGGCCGTCCCCCTCGGGGGCGCCCCAGTGCGGGCCGAGGGCAAAGCCCAGTCCCGAGCCGTCGCCGAAGGGACTGAGGCGGAACTGAATGCTCGCACCCCAGTCGGTCAGCTCCTCGGCGCTGTGCATGATGAGCGTGCGCAGGTTGACATCGACGCTGAACCGCTCGCTCGACCCGGAGCTCATCAGCATCCCGCCGGTGAATTCAAAGCCGGTGCCGGTGACCCCGTCGCCGGAGTCGAGCCGCATCAATAAGGCCGCGCGCGGGGCAGTCTTCCAGCCGTAGCCCAGCTCCTCGAAGGTGAGCTCCATCCCGCCTCTGAGCTGCATGCTGCTGACGCTCAGGCCGTCGAGCGAGGGCAGCGCCGAGCCGGAGGTGCTCAGCGAGGTGTAGCCGAAGTCCCCCGACCAGGACAGCTCTGCCGAGCCGATCTCCCAGGCGGTCGGCCAGCTGCCGCCGGCGGACAGCATGTAGACCGAGAGATCCGCAGAGCCCTGCCTCTTGTCGGTCTGCGTGATGGTGGCCTCGCCGCTGCCGATGCCCAGCATGGCGCGGCCCGTGGCGCCGCTGTCGAACTCGGTCTCAAGGTAGGGCAGCACCAGCGTCAGGTCGGTCTCAAGCGCCGCCCCGAACCTGCCCAGCGTGTAGTCGGCGTCGCTGCCGCTGGATGAGTAGGCCACGCCGGAG
>MEIF01000113.1 GCA_001750645.1 Gammaproteobacteria bacterium AqS3 | reverse complement strand
CGACCATCACCCTGACCGCCTCGGGCGGCGGCTACTTCGACGTCGCCAGGACCCTGACCCTCAGCATCGCCGACAACGACATCCCCGAGCTTCTGCTCTCGTCGAGCGCCCTCAGCCTCGCCGAGGGCGGCGGCGGCGGCGGCGTCAGTGTGCGGCTGCGCTCGAGGCCCAGCGCCGAGGTGCAGATCGAGATCGCCAGCTCGGATGACGGCGCCCTCGGGGTCGACGCCAACGCCGGGGTGACCGGGGTGCAGACCCGCATGTCCTTCAGCCCGGACAGCTGGGACACCCCGCAGCGGTTCGCCCTGACCCCGGCCGCCGATGACGACGCCGGCGACGAGGCCGTGACGGTCAGCCTGAGCGCCGCGGGCGGCGGCTATGACGGGGTCACCGCCAGCGTTGCGGTCGCCGTCACCGACGACGAGTCCCTCGGGCTGGTGCTCTCGGCCGGCGCCCTGACGGTCACGGAGGGCAGCTCGGGCAGCTTTGACGTCAGCCTCAAGACCCAGCCCAGCGCCGCCGTCACGGTCACGCTGGGGCAGTCCGGGACGGCCAACAGCGATGTCGGGATCAGCCCGACCTCGCTGAGCTTCTCGACGAGCGACTGGAGCACCGCCAAGAGCGTGACCGTCACCGCGGGCGAGGATGCCGACGCCGTCAATGACAGCGCCGTCATCTCGCTGAGCGCCGCGGGCGGCGACTACGCCGGCGAGAGCGCCGAGCTGCCGGTCAGCGTCACCGACAACGACGGCGCCATGCTGGCTCTGTCGAGCACCCGGATCGACCTGGCCGAGGGCGCCACCGGCAGCTTCAACGTCAAGCTCGCCGCCGCCCCGCCCGCCGCCGGGCTGAGGGTCACGCTGATGCAGCCGGCCAACACCGACGTCAGCGTCGACACCAACCCGGGCAGCCCGGGCAGCCAGTCCGTGCTGCTGTTCGACAGCGGCAACTGGAGCGCCGGGCTGGACGTCTCGGTCAGCGCCCGGCGGGACCCGACCCTCGACGATGAGACCGCGCACATCGGGCTGTCGATCGCCGGCGGCGACAGCGCCGGCGTTCAGGTCGATGTCAGCGACGGCGACGAGGCGCAGCTCTCCGGGCTGCCGGCGCTGATCGACCTCGACGAGGGCGCCTCGACCGCGCTCGACGCCGTCGCCCTGACCGCCCGGCCCAGCGCCGAGGTGGAGGTGCGCTTCAGCGTCCCGGCCGGCAGCCCGGTGACGCTGACGCCGGCGAGCCTGAGCTTTGCACCGGGCGCCTGGAACGCCGGCCAGCGGCTCAGCCTCGCCGCCGCCCAGGACGGCAATGCTGCGGGCGAGGTTGTGACGGTCTCATTCACCGCCTCCGGCGGCGGCTTCGATGCGCTCGCCGGCAGCTTCCGCATCCGCATCAGCGACGACGACAGCATCGGCCTGAAGGTCTCGGCGCTGGGCGTCGAGCGCCTCGCCGAGGGCGCCGAGCGCAGCGGCACCATCGCCCTGGAGTCGGCGCCCAGCAGTCCGGTCACCGTCACCCTGAGCTCGGACAGCGCCATGCTGCGGCTGTGCGACCCGGGCGCCCGCTCGGTGGGCTGCTCCGACCCCGTCGACACCGAGCTGACCTTCACCGCCGCCGACTGGGACATCCCGCAGGCCTACCGCGTGGTCGCAGTCGATGACGATCGGATCAACAGCGGCAGCGGCACCCTGACCTTCAGCGCCGCCGGCGGCGGCTACGACGGCCAGAGCCACAGCATCAGCCTGACCGCCGTCGACGACGAGACCCCGGCGCTGGCGCTGTCGGCGAGTCAGATCTCGGTCGGCGAGGGCACTGTCGGCGGCGATTTCACGGTGGCGCTGGGCACCCAGCCGAGCGGCAACGTCAGCATTGCGGCACACGCAGACGCCGGCGACGGCAAGCTGATCTCGGTCAGCCCGGCCAGCCTGAGCTTCACCGAGGCCAACTGGAAGACCCCCCAGACCTTCCACGTGGTCGCGGTCGAGGACGACGACAGGACCGATGAGATCGACACCATCTCGCTGACCGCCTCGGGCGGCGGCTACCTCGGCGCCGGCGGCTCGGTCGAGGTCGAGATCGCCGATCACCTGCCGTCCGGGCCGGCTGAACCGGATATCGAGATGCTGTTTGACGGTGTGTGGAGGGCTGATGGCAGCAACGGGCATGTGCAGGTCAGGCTGCTGACCGAGCCCAGCGTCGACCAAGTCGTGCTGAGGCTGAAGCTGAGTGACTCCTCCCGATATGGGGATCTTGGGGAGTCATCAAAGGCGACGATTTCCAGAAGCAATTGGCGCCAGGCGGTTACGCTGTCCATCCGCACCCCGACCGACAGCGACACCGTGGACAACCAGCTGATGGCGATCGTGACGGCCTCGGGCGGCAACTACGAGGGCTTCAGCAAGAGCGTCCCGGTGACGATCTATGAGAGCTCCGAGAGAAGGGTCGCCATCGTACCGGCCAATGGCACCGGCGAACTGCACGAGCAGGGCGAGGCCATCGAGTACATCGTCCGATTGCTCGGCATGGGGGTGCCGAATGCGGACGTGGACGTTGCACTGAGCATGAGCGCCCCGACAAAGGGTGCCTTCTTGGTCATAGATGAAGACGGAGACGAAGGGCCGAAGAAAAATCGGACGCTGGAGTTCGAGGCGGATACGGGGAAGTGGAACCTGGAGCGGAATGTTCGCGTGCGGGCGACCCTTGATCTTGACAGCAGCAATAACTTCGAGACGATCAGAGCCAGCGCCTCGGGCGGGGAGTACAACGGCCTGACGGCCAGCGCCCCCATGACGATCATCGACGTCGCCCCGCCCGAGTTCCGCATTGCGCAGAGTGCGCCGTTTTTGGAGGCGGCGCCGGTCGCCGGCGCCAACTCCAAGATCGGCCAATTCGCCGTCACCCTGACCGGCGAGCCGGTCGGCCCGGTGACCTTCACCGTCACCAGCAGCGACACCTCCCGTGCCGATTCAACCTCGTTCAGCCTGGTGCGAGCCAACTGGAACAGCACCGGCAACACCGTCGACATCACCGGCGCTGTCGATACCGACACCGTCCACGACCAGGTGACCTTCACCTTCACCGCCAATGGCGGCGGCTACAGCGACATCAGCAGGGACATCACGGTGACGCTCTACGACAAGGACACCGCCGTCGGTTCGGGCGCCGCCATACTGGTCTCGCCGGCGGATTCAACGCGGCGCATCATCGAGGTCGGGGAGCCCGGAAGCTACAGCGTGCGGCTGGCCAAGGCGCCGACCGCCTCCGTGACCGTCACTGTGGCCTCGGCAGACCCCGGTGCGGTGGCGGTCGACACCGACACCGGGACGGCCGGCAATCAGAGCCGGCTGACCTTCACCACCGGCAATTGGAGCACGCCGCAGAGCTTCTCGGTCGCGGCCGTTTTGGACGACGACAGCGACGATGAGAACGTCGCCCTGCTCCTGACGGCCGCCTCGACCGACAGCAGCTATGCGGGTCTGAGCGCCGGCGAAACCGTGGCGGTCAGCGACGACAACACCAGACCCCAGAAGGGGAAATTCAGAGTCGACTATAGGAGTGGCACTTATTTTGGGGAGGGGATCAGGGCCGGCTTCAGAGGCCTGGATGTCTATCTGCTGGTGCAGCCGACTGCGGATGTCACATTAACGCTGACGATCAACTCGAATGCCTCCAAGATCCAGCTTGTCAACAGTACGGTCACTTTTCCAAGGAACGCATGGGAAGATACGGTTCGGTATTTGAATATGGCGTTCTATGAAGATGACGACACCATAGACGATGAGATCCGCATGACCATTACCGCCAGCGGCGGCAACTACGACGGGCTCAGCCAGACCTTCACGCGGAAGATCTATGACAACGATGCCGGCAGACGGTTCATCTTCGAGCCGGAAGAACTTTCGCCCGAGGGCATCGAAGGCGGAAGGGACATCGAATTAAACGGGGTTTTGACCCAGGCGCCGACGGGCGGGGATGCAACCTTCAGGGTGACCTCCAGCGACCCCGGTGCGGCGACGGTGAGGTTTGACACGACCTACGGCGAACCGCCCAGAACAACCGAGGTCAGGCTCGCATCAGATACCCGTTACTACACCCCCCTCAGGGTTCTCGTCACCCCGGTTGAGGACGACGACTTTGACGATGAGACCGTGACCATCACGCTGTCCGCCTCGGGCGGGGGCTATAGCGGCAGCATCAGCCGCACGCTGAAGATCAAGGACTCCGACACGCCGCCGGCGCCCGATCTGCGCATCAGCGGGACGGTTTCGGGGCTGGAGAATGACGCCGACGGCATCGGCGGCGTCGGCGTCGCCCTGACCCAGCGCCCCAGCGGTCAGGTGACCATCGTGGCGACCAGCTCCGACCCCTCCAGGCTCGACTTTGCCGCCGGCAGCAGCACGGCGGCCAGCCACACCTTCACCCGGAATGCCGGCAACTGGGATCTGCCCAGTGCGCGGGCGACGCTCTACGCCAGTGCGGACGCCGACAGCAAGGACGACCACGTCACCCTGACCTTTGTCG
>MEIF01000112.1 GCA_001750645.1 Gammaproteobacteria bacterium AqS3 | reverse complement strand
CATCGAATTCAATCCATCTACGCGAGTGATTAGCGGCACACCCAGCGCGCCGGCCGGATCAGGCACGATGACATACACCGCAACGGATAGCGCATCACCACCCGCTTCGATCCCCCGTACCATTTCATGGACCATTTCAGCGGCGGCTCCTACGCAAATTCAACAGCCCAACCAACCGAGCGTTTCATCGATATCGCATAACTCTGTCACGGTTTCATGGACAGCAGTCACGAACGCAACCGGATATAAAGTCTTTTATCAAAGAAAATCGCCAAATGCGGAAAACAATGCAACCGAACAAACAACGACTTCGACATCATACCCAATCACGGGATTGAGTGCATCGTCTGAGTATGAAGTATGGATACAAGCATTGACGACCAATTCTGGATATACAGATAGCGTAAATAGTCTCGTTCGCTCATTTGACACAGTTGCCCAACCATTGACGGTCGGCGCGACATCGTTCACTTTGGCAACGGACGGACTGGGAAAAATCAAGATCACCGCCATCAGCGCGAGCGACGCAACGAATTACGAAATTCAATGGAAACTCGCTTCGGCAGCGACATGGGGAACTTCAATAACACAAACTTCAAATACTTATACGATCGGAAATGACGAAAATCCATTGACAAACAGCGTGTCTTATGATGTACGCATACGGGGCAGACGAACCGGCGATGATGGGGATTGGACAACCAAATCGATCACTACGCAAACGCCTGCGACCGGTTATGCGTCCAATGTAGTCAACAAACCGACATTGCAAGTCAAGACTTCCGGTTCGGAAGTTCGAATGGTTGTTAAGACAAATGCGATCAGCGAGACAAAAAAAGTAGAAATAGAAATCGTTCCCGTAGCATTTCCGGGATACCCGACAATCGTTGATTGGTTTGGCGAAGAAGTAACAAAATCCAAGGAAATATATACAAAAACAGTTGCAACCGATACTGGTGAATATGAAATAATAACGACTCATGTCGGCGAAAAAGAATTGGATTGGAATGTTATACGATTTCCCAATAGGGCAACATTCAAAAAGTATCATTCAACAGTTAAAAACACCAGAGACTTGCCAGATTATACAAGAGGAATGCAAGTACAAGTCAGGGTGAAAAAATACAATGCAACGACCGGCGGCGAATCAACCGAGTTCAGTTCGTCTTCTGATAACTTTATTCTCAGCGGACACGCGCCGCCGCCAAGTTCAGAAAACTACGGCGGCGGGTCGATTCCAAATCCGCTGACAAAGAGTTTTAGTTTTGCAGATAGCGGATTCGTAAAATACATATATAAATATCTTGATAATGGAGTTGAAAAAAGCAACCCAAAACCCGGAATTGGACTTCATACAAATCTGGATTTTACAGATTATCATTATTTTATTGCAATTTATGATCATAGGACAAGTGATCAGACGTCATATTATTATCGATATACAACTGATACTATTCGCTCTCAATCGAATATTCCGTCCAATAATATAAAATATTACCAATTGGTAGAGAACAATGAAAAATCCAGAATAAGCTTCAATGCCATGCCAAAAAAAGATCACTATAAAGCAAGCGTGACTATTAATTATGACATACCTGCAAAAAACATGGACAATCTGCCCGTTTACGCCCCATCGGCAACCGGAGCGGGGGGGGCGGTCGGCGCAGGGGGGAGTTCAAGCGATATTGCATCTCCGACGGAATTGAAAGTGCATTTGATCGAATATAACAAAGCATTATTGATATGGGAAAGTCCACCCGAAACGGACTACCATGAAATCGAGCACAATGGAACCCCATCGGAAAACAAAACCGGAATAACAGGAAACTCGTTTGTCTTCGAAGATTTACCGATCGATTCGGAACTGACATTCAAAATCAAATCTCATGCGGGCGCGGTATCGACAGATTTCGTTGATTTCGATTTGATAACCACCGGACTGGTGCCAGAAGATGATGATATCCCATTCGAGTTCGGGTCGGATACGCCATTGACTTTCTCGAAAGTCAATGATAGTCGAAACATATCATATTCGTTCGAAGCCGAAACGGAAGAGGTCGATTTTTATCAAATTCGATATTGGCAATCAACGGACGGACGCATAACGAATAACGATTACGCATTGCACGATGCACAATACATCACGATCGACAATACACACGCAGAAGGCGTAGAAACATTTACCGGCACATTCGATCCGGGATATAGCAGCCGGTACTACACGGCGCAAATCAGAGCGTTTGTCGGGACGGCTACGGATGATTATGACCGAGGATTCAGCGCTTGGCATGACTTATCCAATAACGAATCGATCGGCGCAACAACTATATCGAATGTCTTCCAAAACGGACGGACGCTTCTGACCGCGCCGGCATTATCTGTCGAGCAATCCATCGATGACGCCGGAAGATCGGTAATCACGGGCACATTTACGGATTTGTCGGGCGAATGGGAAGAACCATCATCGCCGAATTCAACAATATCCGTCGACATTTCCGTCGTTGACGGCGCAACGGATGATTATGGCAATATCGGCGGAATCATGAGATTGTACGATACCAACGACATTCCAATCGTAGACGATGGACAAAAGCCGTTTGCGACCAAATTCGTCTTCACAAAAACATCACCGGCGCCATCCGTCGACGGAGACGAATGGAACTTTCAAATCAATCGCAAGTCGAAGTTTCAAGGCGAGATCGACAGCAATACGGCAAATATCGTCGTCGATCTTCCCGGCGCCCCGCCTGCCCCGATTGCTCATGTCACGCCATCTCTCGTAGGGACAGACGTGAAGTTCACATGGGAAGCAATCGAAGGCGCGGACGGATACGAGGTGTCCATCACGGAACCCACCGGATTGGGGGAGTCTCTCGACACATCATCCGTCGTTCAGACCAGCAATGCCGTCGAATACGTGAAAGTCGGCGGTCGCAATGAATCGTTTTCAATATCGGTCAGATCGTATAGCGGAAGTGCCAATGATCGGCTTTTTAGCACTTCGTTGTTATATGGATATTCTTCGAGCATCGTCGATGACGCTTCGATAGGAAAAGTGAGATCGTTGACCGCAACCGCCGATGACGATTCCACCACGATCGGCTGGGCGCCGGCGATGGTGGCGACCGCGTACGAATACCAATCATTGACGAACGAAGGCACATGGGGCACGAGTGCAACAACAGCCGACACGAGCATCGATATTTCAAGCGTATCGGATTTGACTGTACGCGTGCGCGGGTTTGCGGGCACATCACTGACCAACCCTGTTTTCACATCGACATCTTGGTCGACGATTTCTTACAAAGCGGATACGAATCCCGACGCTTCGGATGTCGGCGACATTCGACGATTGGTCGGGATATCCAAAAACAATACGATCGCATTGGAATGGGACGCCGCCGACAATGCAACGGCTTACGAGTTGGAAGCGTATGTCAGCAACGCTTGGACGAGCGTAGCCGATGATGTCGAAACATTGGCGTATTCAACGACTTACGCCAGCACCGAGTCCATGAACTTCCGCGTCAGGGGCGTGACAGACGATGATGACGGGGAATGGACCGAGATCGCCTTTACCGGAGACGCATCGATTTCGATCGACGCCCCGTCAGTCGAAAACCATGTCACCTACACCACCATCAACTTGAACTGGGAAATAGTGGCGAACGCCGTATCGTATGACATCGAATATCGCGAGTCAACCACGCCGGTCAGTGCATGGGTGAAGGCGGAGCATTCACATGACGGGTATTCGTTGACGATCGACGGGCTGAAAACGAACACGCTATACAATGTGCGGGTTCGGGGCACAGACGGCACCAATGACAGCGCGTGGGCGGTTTCGAACATCCGTACGATGCTCGCGGAAAATCTTTCCGCGCCGAGTACGATCACGCTCGTCCCTACGGAAACCGATTTTATCGTGTCTTGGACGAGTGTCGCTGATGCAACCGGCTATCGAGTCGAGATTTCGTATTCAGGCTTCACTTCCGAGCATGATGTCGGCGCGGGGGACACGCAAATATCGTTCAATGCCGATGACTTCGACTTTTTGGTTAGGCCCGTGAAAATGACAGCGCGGGTCAAATCGTTGTTCCATGATTACGATGGCGGAGTCTATTCGGACGAATATGAACAGAGATGGAATGAGCCCGATACGAAGTCCGCGCAAATCGCCGCCACGATCGGGAGCAGTGTCGCCGGACAGGCATCAGGCGCACCGATACCGGTCAATGCGTCAAGATACAGATATGTCGAAAACGCGCCGCCAAACGAAAAAGCGATGCCTTATTTCAGCGATTCGTTCGAGACGCTGGTTTGCAACACCGGCGTGGCAATCGATTCGTATGAGTTGCCATATCCGGTCGGGGGCGTGCAGCCGTATACGATAAACATCAGCAACCTTCCCAACGGGCTCGTCTTCGACACCGCCGATCGCACGATTTCAGGAACCCCTACGGACACCGCGCCGGAACAGGGGTATGCCACCGTGCAACTGATCGACGCAAACAACTTAT
>MEIF01000111.1 GCA_001750645.1 Gammaproteobacteria bacterium AqS3 | reverse complement strand
ATACTCGAAGCTGACCGGCATGGTCGACGACTACGGACTTGTCGAAACGATGGAAGCACTGGTTGCTTCACCTGAGTACGCCGACATGCCTGACGGCCTGAAGGTACAGGTGTTGAAGAACTTGATCACGAAGGGAGTGTTAGAAATTCTGTGTCAATCTATGACTTTTGAGGAGAGAGGATTGACCGATGAGCAAGACATTCGATTTTGAAGAAGCATTGAAGGCAGTGCAATCGGGCCAGGCGATTACCGGCAAGGACGGTGTTCTGGCGCCGCTGGTTAAGCAGCTGACCGAAGCCGCGCTGGAGGGCGAGCTCGATTCCCACCTGGCCGAAGACGTTACCGGCAACCGCCGCAACGGCAAGTCCAAGAAGACCGTAAAAAGCACCAGCGGTGAGTTTGAACTCGAGACGCCGCGGGATCGCGCCGGCACTTTTGAGCCACAGCTCGTCAAAAAGCATCAGCGCACGGTCTCCGACGAGATCGAGGCGAAGATTCTGTCGATGTTCGGTGTGGGCCTGAGCTATGCCGATATCGCCAGCCAGGTCGAGGAGCTGTATGGCATCAGCGTCTCCACGGCGACGATCTCGACCATTACCGACAAACTAATTGACCAGGTCAAAGCCTGGCAGGCCCGGCCGCTGGATACCTTGTACCCGTTCGTCTGGCTGGACGCGATTCATTACAAGATCCGCCACAAGGGCCGCTACCAGACCAAGGCGGTGTACACCGTGCTGGCGCTGAACATGGACGGCAAAAAGGAGGTTCTGGGCCTGTATCTCTCCGAAAGTGAGGGCGCCACCTTCTGGCTCTCGGTGCTCACGGATCTATCAAACCGCGGCGTCGAGGATATCCTGATCGCCTCGGTAGACGGTCTGACGGGCTTCCCGGAGGCGATCGAATCGATCTTTCCGGCCACCGAAGTGCAGTTGTGCATCGTGCACCAGATCCGTAACTCGCTACGTTACGTGGCCGCCAAAAATCACAAGGCGTTCATTACCGACCTGAAGCGAGTCTACCGAGCAAAATCGCTGGCCGAGGCTGAAGCGGCACTGGACGAACTGGAATCGCTGTGGGACGAAAAATACCCGATTGTGATCAAGTCCTGGCGGACAAAATGGGTGCATCTGTCGGCCTACTTCAAGTACCCCGAGGATATTCGCCGGATCATTTACACCACGAACGCGATCGAGGCAGTACATCGCCAGTTCCGCAAGCTGACCAAAACCAAGGGCGGCTTCCCGAACGACGACAGCCTGCTGAAACTGCTGTACATGGGCCTCCAGAACGCCAGCAAAAAGTGGACCATGCCAATCCAGAACTGGAATCTCACCATCTCGCAGTTATCGATCTTCTTTGAAGGCCGACTTGATGCGGTACTGAAACTTTGATCTTATGAACTATGCAACTTTACGTTGACACAGAATTCTGAACGCCCTCCCGGAAAACGGCCTTGAGCTTAGCTCGCAGACGCGCCACCACTTCCGCCGACACCTTAAGGCGCGGCCGGCGATGGGACGTCATCGAGTAGCCCAGAAAGGTCCGCTGCCACGGGCGCGCCACCACGCTCTTGGTGGGGTTCACCCGGAGCTTGAGTCGGCACTCCAGGAACCGGCTGACCGAGCCCATTACCCGTTCTCCGCTGCGCTTCGTCCGCACATAGATCGTGCAGTCATCCGCGTAACGGCAGAAGCAATGCCCTCGACGTTCCAGTTCCTTATCCAACTCATCCAGCAGGATGTTCGACAACAATGGAGAAAGCGGGCCACCTTGCGGTGTCCCTTGCCGTCGCGCTGCGATCACCCCGCCGGACAACCTACCGGCCTCAAGATAGCGACGGATCAGTCGCAGTACCCGTGGATCTTTGACCCGCCGGGCTACCCGCGACATCAATATGTCGTGGTTGACCCGATCGAAGAACTTCTCCAAATCCAGATCCACTACCCAGCGGCGGCCTTCACTCACGTACCGCCGTGCTTGTTGCACCGCTTGGCGTGCAGGACGACCCGGCCGGAAACCGTAACTCGACTCGGAAAAGCCCACATCAAAGATCGGACTCAACACCTGATGCAATGCTTGCTGGATCAGTCGATCCGTCACCGTCGGTATGCCCAGCACCCTGTCCCCTTTGCCTCCCGGCTTGGGAATCGATACCTTGAGCACCGCCCATGGCCCGTATCGCCCGCTCAGCAACTCCTCTTTGATCTGCGACCAGCGCCTCTGCAAGTGTGCCTTCAGGTCCGCTACCGGCATACCATCCACGCCGGCGGCTCCCTTGTTGTGCAGCACCCGTGAGTATGCTTGCCGCAGGTGCTCGCGTTCCACCACCGCTTCCATCAACGTATGCATCTGCTCCTCAAGGGAGTGGTCTGTCTTTGCCGTGGTGTTTGATACACCCACAGCCTGCTCTCGCGGATACCGTCCGCTACCCTCAGCCCGGGCGCCCGGCGTCTCAGCCCGGCCTTCTGCCTCTCCTGTCACCATCGAAAATCGAGGCTCCCTGTCGTTACTTCACGTTCGGTGTCAACGCCGGACGAAAACTGCCCATTTGTGGTGGCTGAAAATTGCACACCTTTATAAGGTGACCAGCCTCTAGTGTGTCTTCTCCTCCTGTGATTCCTCGTATCCGGGTTGTATGGCCTGCCAGAGATCGGTGTGTTCACGCATGCGATAGCTGTTGCCGCGGATATTGACCACATGACAGTGATGCATGAGTCGGTCGATCAGAGCGGCGGCCATGACCTCATCACCCAAGATGGCGCCCCAGTCCTCAAAGCCCTTGTTCGAAGTGAGTACCGTGGAGGCGTGTTCGTATCGGGCATTGATCAATTGGAAGAACAGCACGGCACCGTCCCGGCTGATCGGCAAATAGCCGATCTCATCGACAATCAGCAAGGCCGGATGACTGAGGATCCGTAATCGTCGTGCGAGTTGTCCGTTGGCCTTGGCTTGTTCCAGCGACTCGATCAGGTTCACCAGCGTACCGTAGTAAACCCGTCGACCGGACTCGGCGGCCGCAATCGCCAGCGATATCGCCAAGTGCGTTTTGCCAACCCCGGGCGGGCCTAAGAAGATCACATTCTCCTGGCGGTTGACGAAGCCGAGTTCGTGCAGGCTATCGATCTGCTCGCGTTTAATCGAGGGCTGGAAGGCAAAGTCGAACTGCTCGAGTGCCTTCACCGCCGGTAAGCGCGAAGACCGCATCGCTGTCTGCAGGCGGCGGTTGTTCCTGAGGGTAATCTGCGCATCGAGTAATCGTTCAATGGCTTCACTCGCGGTGAGGCTGGCGTTATCAGCCGCCGCCAGGATGTCATCGACCGCTTCCAGTGCGCCGGGAAGCTTTAAGTCGGCGAGCATCTCGCGGATATGATCACGTCGTTCCGTGGCACTCATCGCACCGCCTCGGCGTACACGCTTAACGGCCGGCGCTGCACATGGTGTTCGTAAGGCAGGCGCTTGGTTGACGGACGGGCTGCGGCGCGGCCCAAGCGTGGGTACGGCGTGCTTGCCAGCGGCTTGAGTGCATCGCGCTCGTCACGTTCAAAGCGCTCTCGGGGTCGTTCACCGGTGGTTCGATGCCGGCGCACGTTGGCGGTGTGGTCCAGCCAGTGTCGGGCTTGCTGGTTCAAGTCGTCGTCGTTCAAGAACCTGCGGCCGTAGAAAAAGCTGTGCCGAACATAGCGGATCGGTCGTTCCACTTTGCCTTTGGTCTTGGCCCGATACGCACGACAGGCCCGGGGTCGAAAGCCCCAGTGTTGGGCAAAGCGCAAGCACTCCGTGTTCAGCACCAGGCCACCCTGGTTGAGTCGATCATCCGAGATCACCACGGCCCGCATCTGATCGAACAGCAGCTCCTCGGGCACGCCGCCGAACTCGGCGAAGCCGCAACAAGCGGGAATAGCCAAGCACCAGCAGCAGCGCATAACGCCGGCCCCACGGCAACTTGAAGCTGGCAAAATCCACCTGGCCCTGAAAGCCGGCCGGGGTCTCGAAGCGAACCGCAGGCTCCGCCGGCGGTCGCGGGCGAATGCTGCGAACGTAGTCTTTGACCTGGGTGTAGCCGCCCCTATAGCCGGCAGCACAGACCTCCTCGAACAGCCGCTGTGCCGTCAGCAACGGAAAGGCTTCCAGTCGCTCCTGGATGATGCCCTTGTACGGGTCCAGCTTGCGCGGCACCGGTGGCCGCGGCGTGTAGCTCACCGGGGCATTGTCCAGATCCCGATCCAGCTGACCGGTCTGAATCCAGTGGTAGATGGTGCCTCGGCTGACGCCGAAACGTCTCGCCAGCTCGGTCTTGCCCACGCCTTGCTCCAGATAATGGCGTAATAACACTCTCGTCTCCCTCGGGTACATCGGCGGCTCCGCATATAAGCTCCGTCGCCTAGGTGAACCGGCAGCCGCGCCGCCGTCAACGAGTGTGCAATTTTCCTCCGCCGAATCTGTGCAATTTACGTCCGCCGCCTACATCCTGATGACGAGACCATGCATGTGTCACACGAAACGATCTGCAAGAGCCTGTTCGTTCAGTCGCGTGGCGTGCTGAAGAAAGAGCCCCAAAAGCATCAGAGGAC
>MEIF01000011.1 GCA_001750645.1 Gammaproteobacteria bacterium AqS3 | reverse complement strand
CGAGGCCTTCCGGCTCGACGAAGCCGGTCGGCAGCAGCGTCGGCTGCGGGGTCGGGAGCGTGGCATTGCGGCCGACCTGGGCTACGGCCTTAGAGCCTTCGGCGGGATGCTGACGCCCTACTCCGAGTATCGCCTCACCAGCGGCGACTACGGGTCAATCCGCCAGGTCGCCGGGGTGCGGTTCTCAAACAGCGATGCCCTGCAGCTGAGTCTCTTCAGCGAGCGCCACATCGCCCGCCCCGGCGAGACCCGCTCCCGCCTCGCCGTCGAACTCCAGAAGCGCTACTGAGCTCTACAAACTTAGGCGGGGCTGGGGGTAGGTTTTAGGCGTTACAATCCCGGCGGCGATACGGCCTCGGCGGGATTCAAACCCGCAACCGTCCCTCAGTCAAAAGGATGCTCTATTCGTTTGAGCTACGAGGCCGTATCGCCCTTTTGCTTAACCGGAACGGCTAGCTGCTGCCGCCCAGTTGCCCCCCGCCCCAGTCTGCCGGCTGTTCGGGCCGGCCGGACGACCGGCACTAATCGTCGTCGTCATCCGAGTCCTTGCTGAGAAAGGCGGCGGCAAGTCCCCCGACGATCGCCCCCAGAGCCGTGGCAATCACCAGCCCGCCCAGGCCGACCCCCTCTTTTTCCGACTCCGGTTTCTCATCCTGGGTCCTCTTGATCTTGCCGAGCGCCTCCTCGTGAATGATGTAGCCGCTGTCCCTCAGCTGATCGGCGATGTCGTCCGCCATCGAAAAGATGGTGGACAGCGAGGTGTCCAGCGCCCCGGCAATCTTGGCCAGGTGCTCAATGTTGGGGGCCACTTCTCCGGTCTCGATGCGTGAATAGGCCGAGCGGCTCAGCCCGATCTCTTCGGCCAAAGTCCCCTGATCGATGACCTCCTTGCCCTCTTTCTTGCGTGCCTTGGTGCGCAGGTAACGGACTACCTGACCAATGATGGCTGGATATGTGGTTTCTGGGCGGGCCACGGCCCGATCACTTGACATCGTCTCTGAAATTGTCCTAGTATCCGCAAATGTGCATACAGCGGGAATTACCAAATGATGGAATTTACCACCGAACGCGACAAAAAATTATATCGCCTAACTCATTCATTCACACCCCTTTCGGAGGCTGCAATGTTATCAAACCCCCTAATCATCAACTACCACCTCAGCGAAAACTGTCCCTGCTCCCTCAGAGCCTGCCACGCCCCCTGGGGCCGCATGCTCACCGGCGCCAGACTGTCAGACGCTGAAACCAAGGCGACGCTGCAATCGATGGCGGAGCACTTCCGGTCGCCCGGGTTCCGCTTCGAAGCCGACCGGAATGGCATCGACTGCATCTGGCTGCGCCTCAACATCACGGGCGATGAACCCACGCTCATGAACTTTCAGCGGCTGCTGGCCTTCGTCAAGCTGGCGCGGGGCATGGGCTTTGAGGTGTGCATCACCACCGACGCCAGCCGTCCGAACAAGCTGCCGCCCCTGGCGCCCCATCTGCGCGCGATCATCCTCAACGTCAACCCCAACGGAGCAAACGCTGCGGGCAATGCCCTGGCGCCGAGTGACATCAACCCGCTCTGTGATCGGCTCTGGGATGTCAACCCCAACCTGCAGGTGAGCATCAGAACCCTGGCTCGGCGGGGGGATTTCCGGAAACTGCACCGGCGCCTGGTGCATCACTCCAACACCGGGGGCTTCAGGATTTTTGAGGTCTCCAGAGGCATTGAGCGCGCACCGGAAGGCGAGCTTTTCAACAAGGGCGCCGTTCAGAACTGCGCGGACGGGCAGAAGGTGCTCAACTGGGACGTCCCGCCTGTCAGCGCCCTCGAAACGAAGCAGCCCTGCATCAGGGTCAACCCGGAGGGGCGCTTCTTCTTCCCCAGCGGGACGCGCGGAAACGACCACCAGTACAGCGACGAGATCATCAAGGTCGGAGCCGGGGAGGCCTTCAGGCAGATCGGCTTCTTTCCGAAAAAGCCCGCCGCTCGGTCTTTGGCGGCCTGAGATGACGAGGTTCTCATCGGAGACTGCCATGCCATTGCAACCCCTTGTGATCAACTTCCACATCATTGAAAACTGCAACTACGCCTGTCGATTTTGCTACGCCCACTGGGGCGACCCGATGAAGGGGATGCAAATGTCGGATGAAGAGATTGAGCGGATGCTGCGGTCGCTGGCGGAATACTTCAGGTCGAAGAAATTCCGCGCACAAGCCGCTCGGATGGGCATTGACTCCAGCCGAATACGGCTCAACATCGCCGGCGGCGAGCCGACGCTCCTCCCGACAGAGCGGCTTTTGATGATCGTCAAACAGGCCAAGAGTTTGGGCTTCGAGGTCTCGATCATCAGCAATGCAAGTTTTCCCGACAGGTTGGTGGCGCTGGCCCCGCACCTGCAGATGATTGGCATCAGCGTCGACTCAATCGACGAGGACACCAACCGCAGAATCGGTCGAGCGAACAAAAAGGGCAGGGGAAAAGTCCTGACGCTGGATGAGCTCGGCGACCTGTGCATCCAGCTTCGGGCCGAAAACCCCGCCATCGAGCTGAAACTCAACACCGTGGTCTGCAGCGAGAATGTCGGGGAAGACCTGCACGAATTGATTCGCCGCATCCGCCCGGATCGCTGGAAAATCTTCAAGGCTCTGCCGGCCATCGAGCGCATACCCGGAGACATCCTCATCACGGACAGCCCGTTTCAGGACTTTCTGGACAGGCACCGGGAATTCGCCCCGATCATTTCATCCGAGGACAACGATGAAATGCAGCAGTCCTACATCATGATCAATCCTGAGGGCCGCTTCTTCCAGAATGGCGGGCGGGGCCGTGACTACCGGTGCAGCGAGAGGATCCTCGAAGTCGGGGCCGAGCAGGCCTTCGGGCAGATCCCCTTCAGCTTTGAAAAATTCGCCGCCAGATATCCGGCGACCCGGCACGGGGACGCCCTGTGCAGCGTGCAGCGCCCCGGCTAGCCCGATCGCTTGAAGCGGTCGTGCTGCCAGAGGTATTCGGTCGGGGCCGTGCGGATGGCCTTCTCGACGGCGAGGTTGATGCGGGTCATCATCTCGACGGCATCGAGCGTCGGGTCGATGTCGAGCGCCTCCAGCTCAATCCGGTAACCGGGAACGTCCCGCCGGCGCTGCGCGCTCATCACGAACGGCAGGGCGCCCGTCAGGCGCAGCATCTCGGCCGGCGCCGTGGTGGTGCGCACCGGAACGCCGAAGAACGGCACCTGTGCCGAGCGCACCGGCCCGTAGTCCTGGTCGGGCAGGTAGATCATCGCCCCGCCCCGCTTGAGGATGCGCACCAGCGTGCGCACCTGATCCTGCGGCACCAGGGGATGGGCGCCGACGCGCTCCCGCCCGTTCTGCTGCCAGCGCTCGACCACGGGGTTGTGGTGGCGGCGGTAGAGGGCTCCGATGGGCCGCTCGAGGTCGCGCACCAGCAGCCGGGCGATCAGGTCGATGTGGATCCAGTGCGGGAAGAACACCAGCGCACCCCGCCCGGCGTCCAGGGCTTCGCGCACCGGCTCGAGCCCGATGCAGTCGACGGCGAGCGAGTCGATGTCCCGCTCCGAGGCGCGCCAGGCCATCAGCAGCTCGGCTATGGACTCGCCCAGATTGACGAAGCTCTCCCGGGTCAGCGCATCGAGCGCACCGGGGGAGCGCCCGGGCAGGCAGCGCTCCAGGTTGGCGCGCGTGATGCGACGGCGGCTGGCGCCCACCCGGTGCATCAGCCGGCCGAGGGCGCGGCCGAGGGCCCGCTGCCAGGACACCGGCAGCAGCGAGAAGGCGTTGAACAGCCCCACGCCCAGCCAGGTCGGCCAGTGCCTCGGTGAATACATCACTTCACCCGCAGACGGCTTCTGCCAGGGCGGCGTTGCCGCGCAGATGCTCGGGGTTGATCGTCCCGATGACGGCCGAGGCGACGCCGGCGTGCGCAAAGGCCAGCTGCATGGCCTCTCCCATCTGCTCGGGGCGGTGGCCGCTGTCGATGAGCTTTTTCAGCAGCACGGCCTTGCCCAGCTCGGCGGCGCGCAGGATGGCCGGCTCGTCCTCCCGATACTCCGGCGTCAGGGCCAGCATGGCGGTGTCGGCCTGCTCGACGCTCGCCAGCGCCCCCTCGGGGGTCTTGCTGGAGACGCCGACGCTGCGCACCCAGCCGGCGCGCTTGAGGTCGTTCAGGGTGTCGAGCGCACCGCCGTCGAGGATTTCCAGATCGCTGCCGTCGGAGTGCAGCAGGACGATGTCGAGATAGTCGGTCTGCAGCCGCCTCAGGCTGCGCTCGACGCTTGCGCGCACGGCCTCGGGCGAGAAATCAAAGCTCGACCGGTCGCCGCCGGCGTCAAACGTCTCGCCCGCCTTGGTGCAGATCACCCAGTCCTTCCGGCCGCCCCTGAGCAGCTCGCCGAGCCGCTGCTCGCTGGCGCCGTAGGCCGGGGCGGTGTCGATCAGGTTGATGCCCAGATCCAGCGCCAGGTGCAGCAGCCTGCGCACCTGGCCGTCGTCGGGGATGGCAAAGGGCTCGGGGTATTTGACGGCGGTGTTGCGCCCGAACTTGACGGTGCCGAGTCCCAGCACCGAGACCTCCAGCTCGCCCAGCCTACGCCGCTGCACGCTCGGCCTCCCGCAGCCAGGGCGGCGCTCCCACGCTCGCGCGGGGCATGCCGAGCTCGACTCGGACATCCGAGGCCGTCGGCTCCCCCAGGGCTTTGCCCAGGCGCTCCAGGGCCATGTCCCCGAGCAGGGGGGCGAGGGTGAGCTTGCTCGGCCAGGCGATCAGGACATCGTCCGAGGCCCACTCGCAGTAGGGGCGATCCGGCAGGGCGCCGCCCGCATCGGGCTCGACGCGCACCACCCGGTGTACCGACCACTCGGCATCCGGCGGGCAGAGGCCGGGCAGAAACGCCGCAAGGCGTTCCCGGGCGCGTCCGATCAGTGCCTCGTCCGAGAGGCCCTCGGCGGTCGCCGCCGCCCCGCCCAGCGACCAGACCCGCTCGGCGCCGCTGCCGTGTGCCGTGATGGTCAGCTCGGGCTCGGCGCCAAAGCCGCCGCCGATGCAGTGGGTGTAGACCTCGGGCAGGCCGGGGCTGCGGACGATGATCTGACGCAGCGGGCGGCGCTGCACCGGGGTGGGCGCGATGCCGGCCAGGTCGGACAGGTCGATGTTGCCGGCGGCGGCGGCAAACACCAGGGTGCGGGTGCACAGGCTGGCCTCGCCGACATGCACGCACCAGCCCGGCTCCCGGCGCTCCAGGTTCAGGGGGCGCCCCTCGATGTTCCAGCAGGACAGCGGCTCGCTCAGCCCGGCGAGCAGCGAGGGAACGTCGACGACGAGGTCCTGGAGTTGATAGAGCGCGCCCGAGACGGTGCGCAGCGCCTCGGGCCGCTCGCCGCGCGCGAGCTTTTCGACCCGGCCGGCGAGCATCCTGCCGCCGAGGAATGAGCGCATGCGCGACCAGGGTCTTGAGGAGGAGAGCAGATAGCAGGCATCGCAGCGCACCCGGACGCCGCCGAGGTCGGGGCTGCGGGCGCCCGAGAGGTGCTCCCGCCAGCGCTCGGGAAGTTTCCAGAGCGCCTCGGACATCGGGTCGCTGCGCCCGCTGAGCAGATACTTGACGCCGCCGTGGACGATGCCCTGCGCCCAGAGCGTCTGACCGGCGCCGAGCGCGCCCAGGCTCAGCAGCTGCACCGAATAGCCGAAATCCTGCAGCGTCCGGGCCAGCCAGAGACCGGCAATGCCCCCGCCGAATACCGCCACATCGATGTCTGCACCGCCGGTTGGCGCCGCGTCTGCTGACATAGCGCAGCCCGCTGCGGAAGGCCGAAATTATACTGCCCGCCCTGTGCGCTCCCGCCCGATTTCGCGCCGCTTTGCGACTGATTTACACGCTGCTCTACACCCTGTTCACGCCGCTCATCGTGCTGCGTCTGATCTGGCGGGCGAGGCGCGATCGCCGCTACGCCCAGGGCATTCCCCAGCGCTTTGCCCGCCACCTGCCCGGGGCCGGCCGCCCCGACTCCAGGGCGCCGATCTGGGTGCATGCGGTCTCGCTCGGCGAGATGCGCGCGGTGTCCCCCCTGCTGGGAGAGCTGGGCTCGAGGGGGCACGCCCTGTGGCTGACCAGCACGACGCCGACGGGATATGCCGAGGCCGAGCGGCAGCGGGCCGGGGCCGGGAACATGCCGATCAGCGTCAGCCGGGCGCCGCTCGATCTCATCGGCGTGCAGCACCGCTTTCACCGCGCGGTGCGACCCGCCGCCCTGCTGATGATGGAGACCGAGATCTGGCCCAACCAGCTCGCCGTCTGCCGCGCCCTGGGGGTGCCGAGTGCGCTGATCAACGCCCGGCTGAGCGAGCGCTCGCTGGCGGGCTATCGCCGGGCGCGCTGGGCGCTGGGCGATCTCGGCTGGGCGGTGGCGCGCTCGGACGCCGACGCCGCGCGCTTTGCCGAGCTGGGGGTGCGGCGCATCGAGGTCGGCGGCGATCTCAAGTACGACATGCCGGCTGCAAGCGCCGAGGCCGAGCGGGGCCGCATCTGGCGGGAGCGCTGGGGCCCCGACCCGCTGTGGATCGCCGGCAGCACCCATCCGGGCGAGGACGAGCAGGCGCTCAGGGCGCACCGGCTGCTGCGGCAGCGGGACGCCCGGATGGCCGGGGCGCGCCTGGTCCTCGTCCCGCGCCACCCCGAGCGCGCCGCCTCGGTTCTGGAGCTGGTGCGCGCCGACGGCTGGCGCTGCGTCGAGCTGTCCGGTGCAGCGGATGCCCCAACCCTTTCACAGGGCGATTTTGAGGTCGCGGTGGTCGGCGCCACCGGCCTGCTGGTCGGGCTCTACGCCGCTGGCGACGCCGCCTGGGTCGGCGGCTCGCTGGTGCCGCGCGGCGGCCACAACCTTTACGAACCCCTCGCGGTCGGAACCCCTGCGCTGTCCGGGACGCACCTGCACAACTTTGAGCCGATGCGCGACGCCCTGCTGGAGGCCGGGACGCTGCGGCTGGTTCAGGATGCGGAGCAGCTCGCCCGAGAGCTGGCGCGGCTGATGGGTCCCGACCGCAGCGAGGCGCTCAGACGCATCGAGGCATTCCGTCGGGTCAACGGCGGCGCCGCCGAGCGCATCCGCACCATCGTCGAGCGAATGCTCGCCGAGGGCGCCGACTAGCAGACCCTAAAACCCAGACCCTAAAACCCAGACCCTAGACCGGATCGCGCTTGAAGACCTCGTCGTCCAGCTCGCCCTCGGTGCGCGCCACCAGGCAGGAGATCGCCGCATCGCCGGTGATGTTGACCGCGGTTCGCGTCATGTCCAGCAGCTTGTCGATGCCGATGATCAGCGCCACCCCCTCGACCGGCAGGCCGATCTGGGTCAGCACCATCGTCAGCGTGATCAGCCCGACGCTGGGGACGCCGGCGGTGCCGATCGAGGCCAGCGTCGCCGTCAGGATGACCATCAAATATTCCGTCAGCCCCAGCTCGACGCCGACCGCCCCGGCGATGAACATCGTCGCCATGCCCTGCATGATGGCGGTCCCGTCCATGTTGATGGTCGCCCCCAGCGGGATCGTGAACGAGGCCACCGAGCTGCCGACCCCGAGGTTCTTGCGGGCGTTGTCGAGGTTGACCGGAATCGTCGCCCCGCTCGAGGAGGTCGAGAAGGCAAACACCAGCGGCCGCATCATCTTGCGCAGGAAGTGGACGTAATTCAGGCGCGCCAGGGTCACGATGCTGCTGTGCACCAGCGTGAAGTGCAGGATCAGCCCGGCCAGCACGCCGAAGAAGTAATACGCCAGGTTGCCGATGATGCCGATGCCCTTGACCGCGAAAGTCGACCCCAGCAGGCAGAAGACGCCGATGGGGGCGAAGGCGATGACGAAGCCGACCAGCTTCATGACGATCTCATTCCAGTCCGAAAAGGCGTCGGCGATGCGCTGGCCCTTCTCGCCGGCGGCGCGGATCGCCATGCCGAGCAGCAGGGCGAAGAAGATGACCTGGATCATGCTGCCGGCCGAGAGCGATTCAAACGGGTTCGGCGGGATCATGTTCTTGAGGGTCTGCACCAGCGGCGGCGCCTCCTTGCCGGCAAAGCCCTCGGCCGTCGCCAGGTTGATGCCCTCGCCGGGGTTGATCAGCGAGCCCAGCGTCAGCGCCAGCACCACCGCGATCGCCGTGGTCACCAGGTAGAGCGAGAAGGTCTTGCCGGCGATGCGTCCCAGGGCAGCCCCGCCGCCGAGCGAGCACACGCCGTTGACCAGCGAGACCAGCACCAGCGGGACCACCAGCATCTTGAGCAGGGTCACGAAGATGTAGCCGCCCAGCCCCATGGTGTCGTCGAAGATGAAGTGCGTCACCGTCAGCCCCCACCCGGAGATCAGGCCGGCGTCAGTGCCCGCCTTGACCAGCGAGCCCAGCGTGATGCCCGACACCAGCGCCGTGACCACCTGGGTGCCCAGGTCCTTCCTCAGCGAGGCGAAGTAGGTCGCCAGCAGCCCGGCCTTCTCCTGTGTTTGATCTTGGTTGTGATCTTTGTTGGTTTCTTCGCTCATTGGTCTCCCCCGTTATTGATGATGCGTTCGGCCACCTCGGCCGGAACCGGAATCGATGTGCTCAGCAGGATCTGGGCATAGCCCTTGCCCTGCGGGTCGTTGCGCAGACTCATGACGCCGCCGCCGCCGAGGGCGCGCGTCATCAGGAAGTTGATCGCCGCGGCGCCCGGCAGCAGGAACCTCTGCACCTCGCCCTCGACGAAGTGCCCCATGACCTCGGCGATGCGCACCTCGTCGAGGTGGCCCCAGAGATAGGGCAGCCAGGCCGGATCGCGCGCCATGATGCCGATGTTGGCGCTGTCGCCCTTGTCGCCGCTGCGCCCCCAGGCCAGATCGACCAGCGGCACCTCGACCCAGTCCGGTCCGGGCTCGGGCGCCTCGGGCACGGCCGGCCGCTGCGGGTCTGTCGCCGGCGGCGGGGCGCTTTCGGTGAAGTCGCCGACCTCGCCCTCGAGATCGACCTGGATGCTGACCTCGCCCTTGGGCAGGGTGAAGGAGAACAGCCGCACCACCGGCGAGGGACGGGGGCGCGCCCCGGCAAAGCCGCTCAAGCCCGGGGGCGTCGCCAGCGCCAGCCCGGTCATCTCCTTGAGCAGGGCGCCGATGCCCCGCTCGTCGTCGTGCTTGGCGGCCAGCTTGAGCACCACCTCGGCGGCGGACGGGTCGAAGCGGCCGAACTGCTCGCCGGCGCCGATGACCTCGATCGAGACCTCGCGGAAGTCGCCCAGGTTGGCCCGGCGCAGCAGGGTGCGGGCGCGCTCCAGAACCGCATCGGCGTAGGTGCGCGCCTTGGCTGCGGCGTCGAGGCCGTAGAAGGTGAGGGTGTGGCCGCCGCGAAAGCCGTCGGTCCAGGTGGCGCAGACTTTGTAGGTGCCGGGGGCGGGGCGACCCTGGGCGCCGCTGACCCTGACCCGGTCCGCACCGAGGACTTCGAATGTCACCTCGGAAAAGTCGCAGGCGACATCGGGCAGCAGGTAGTTCTGCGGGTCGCCGATCTCGTAGAGCATCTGCTCGCCGAGGGTTCCGGGGCTCACCAGCCCGCCGGTGCCGGCCGGCTTGGTGCAGACGAAGGTTCCGTCGGCTGCGACCTCGGCGATGGGATAGCCGATGTTGTGCAGGTCTTTGGCCGCCAGGCGCCAGTCGGTGAAGTTGCCGCCGGTGGCCTGCGGCCCGCACTCGAGGATGTGCCCGGCCAGGCTGCCGGCGGCGAGGCGGTCCCAGTCGTCGGGCTGCCAGCCGAAGGCGTGGATGCAGGCCGCCAGGGTCACGGCGCTGTCGACGCTGCGCCCGGTGATGACGATGTCGGCGCCGGCCTCGAGCGCCTTGGCGATCGGGAATGCACCCAGGTAGGCATTGATGCTGGCCAGCGATTCGGCGGCGGGAAAGGCCTCCTGCGAGAACATCTCGGTGGCGCCGGAGGCGGCCAGCTCGCCGGCCCGCTCCAGCAGGTCGTCGCCCGTGACCACGGCGACCCTGAGATCCAGCCCCGCCTCGGCGATGAGGCCGCGCACCGCGCGGGCGCAGGCCTGGGGGTTGACCCCGCCGGCGTTGGACAGCACCTTGACGCCGGACTCGGCAATGCGCCGCAGGTTGGGGCGCATCGCCCCGGTGACGAAATCGCCCGCATAGCCCGCCTCGGGATCCCGGCTGCGGGCGCGCGCCAGGATCGACATGGTGATCTCGGCGAGGTAGTCGTAGACCAGATAATCCAGACCGCCGGCCTCGGCCTGGAGCAGCTGCGGGGTGGCGACCATTGACTCGCCCCAGAAGCCGCTGGCTCCGCCGATTCGGATGGCCTTGCTCATGAATAGGCCCGCGCGGGCTGGAACGGCGAAAAGTTTAACACCCGAACCGCCCGCCGCCGGCGGGTCTCTGCCGGACGGCGGGAACCGACCGCAACTTCCCCAATCCCGAAAAACACCTTTCCGTAAAGTGGGGGCATGTTCAAAAAAAGGATCTCGCCATGCCAATCGCAGTGATTTTGCCGGCGGCGCTGATAGTCTCGATGCTGACGGCCGACATCTCGATTCTGGTGCTGCTGCTCGTTCCCAGACCGACACTCGACTCCGATTCAAAACGCCAGCGAGCGGGAGACCCCCCGCCGGCACAAACAGACATATATGCAGATATCGTGTATAAACTAGCCCGTTTCGGGTTGACCGCAAGGCTCAAATGATGGAAACGCCACCCGAGGTTCGCAACCGCTATCCACATCTGTCGGGTCGGGCGCTGGGCTGGCTGCGACACCTGCACCGCAAGGCGCACACCCCGGATGACTGGAGCGAGGACGGGACGCCGCACGAGTGGTGGGACCGCTACTCGACCGAGCCGACCCTCAGCTTCGCCCGCTTCGACCTGTCCGAATCGAGCTACGCCCTCGGCATCATGGCCGACGCCACCCCGGCCTGGCGCGAGGTCTACGCCGGCATCCTCGAGCAGCTGGTCGAGCGCCACCTGACGTTCTGGGCGGCCTACGACTGGCTGACGCAGTTCGGCCCCGACCCGAGGCGCGGCTCCTATCCGCAGGAGTGGATCGACCTGTTCATCCCCGAGCACCTGGTCGGCAACTACGACACCCCGGGCTGGGTCGCCAACGGGGTCGAGCCCTGGGGGCTGCAGAAGGACCCCATCGGCGCCGACGGCAACCTGTTCTTCAAGGGCTGGCTCAACCTGACGCAGTCGCTGCACGCCTACGTCAGCGGCGAGGACCGCTGGGGGGCGCCGTTCGAGGTCGCCGGCGTCGAGCGCAGCCGCTTTGAGTGGACCCAGCACCGCCTGGTCGAGCACCTGGTCGGGCAGTGGAGCGCCAACCCGATGGGGCCGCACTGCGAGAACACCAAGATCTGGCCCTACTGCCTGACCGCCGCCGGCCTCGGGCTGATGCTCTACGACGGGGTCTTCGGCGACGATCAGCACCAGACCTACCAGGGCTGGCTGGAGCACACCAAGGACACCTACTACGGCGTCGGCAGGGACGGCGCCCTGGAGTGGGTGACGCTCTACTACGACCCGCTGGTCGAGCACCAGCAGATCACCGCCCCGGCCTTTGCCCTGGCGCTGGCGTTCTACACCGCCCCGCAGGCGGGCGAGTTCGCCGAATACCTCTACCGGGCGGCGGTGCGCTCGATGGCCTGGGACGATCCCAAGTCCCCGGTGCTGTCCGGCCCCGACCCCCGCCTGCTGGCGCTCGGGCTGGCGACGGCGCGCGAGTTCGGCGACGACGTCACCGAGGCCAGGCTGCGCGACGTCGCCGAGAGCCGCTTCGAGCCCCGCCACTTCGGCGAGGGCGAGTTCGGCTTCTGGTTCAACCTCGGCGAGAACTGGCCCAGGGGGCAGCTCTCGGCGCTGGCCATGGTCGCCGAGGTCGGCAGCCCGGGCGCCTGGCGGGGGCTGTTCAACCGCCCCAACCTCGAAAAATTCTCGGCGCCGACCGTCGAGGGGGTCGACTATCCGGCGCTCGGCATCGCCCAGGCCTGCAACGACTCCGAGGCGGGAACGCTGCTGATCCACACCTACGCCGGTGCACCGGCGCGCAGCGGCGAGAGGACCGGCTTTCGGGTCACCGGCCTGCCGGATCCCTCCAGCGTGCAGGTGATCTGCGGCGGCGAGAGCTACCCCGACTGGCGCATCGAGGGCGAGAACAGCATCGCCATCGATCTGGAGATCGGCGAGCGCGCCCTGCAGATTTACACCGGCTATCACGGCCCCGCCAAGGGCGCCAAGCCGGGCCGCATCCGGCGCGGGCAGCGACTCGCCCAGGCCGGCGCTGCCGCAGCGCGCGCGGCCGGATCCGACCCGGCCGGCGCCGTCATCGCCCCCAGGACGAGCGGCATTGCCCTGCCCTCGGCACCCCTTTGCGCCTGCTGCTCGGCGGCCTCGCTGTCGCGCCCGGCGGCGCCGATTTAAATCACACAGGAGAACCCCATCATGGACATGCCCCAGCACATCGCCGAGACCATCGTCGACCCCCTGGCCTACGCCGACTTCGACCGCATCCACGACGTCCTCACCGAGCTGCGCCGAACCGCCCCGGTGGCGCGCGCCAACCTCGAGGGCTTTGAGCCGTTCTGGGTGATCAGCAAGTTCGACGACGTGCGCCACGTCGAGCGCGACAACACGCTGTTCCGCGCCGGCGACAAGGCGACCGTGCTGACCCCGAAGGCGGTCGATGCAATCACGCGCGAGAACACCGGCGGCTCGCCGCACATATTCCGCACGATGGTCCACATGGACGAGCCGGATCACGGCAGCTACCGCGCCCTGACCCAGGAGTGGTTCAGCGCCAAGTCGGTCCCGCAGCTGGAGGAGAAGATCCGCGAGCTGGCGCGCACCGCCGTCGATGAGATGGCCGAGCTGGGCGGGGAGTGCGACTTCGCCAGCCAGGTCGCGCTCTACTACCCGCTGCGCGTCATCATGAGTCTGCTGGGCGTCCCGCCGGAAGACGAGCCGCTGATGCTCAAGCTGACCCAGCAGATCTTCGGGGCGCCGGACGCCGACATGAACGTCGACGGCCGCAGCGACATGACCCCCGAGGAGCAGCAGGCGGCCATCATGGCGGTCGCCGCCGAGGTGTTCGGCTACTTCAACGCCATGACCCAGGACCGCCGCAAAAACCCGCGCGACGACCTGGCCAGCATCATCTCCAACAGCCGGATCAACGGCGAGCCGCTGGGCGAGAACGAGGCGCTGTCCTACTACGTCATCCTGGCCACGGCGGGGCACGACACCACGTCCAATTCGGTCTCGGCCGGCATGTGGGCGCTGTGCGAGCACCCCGAGATATTCGCCGCCGTGCAGCAGGACCCGGATCTGATCCCGGGGCTGGTCGAGGAGAGCATTCGCTGGGAGGCTCCGGTCAAGCACTTCATGCGCACCGCGACCGCCGACACCGAGATCCGCGGCGTGCCCATCGCCAGGGACGACTGGATGATGCTGTCCTTCGCCTCGGCCTGCCGCGACGAGGAGCACTATGAAAACCCGTTCAGCTTTGATGTCCGCCGCTCGCCCAACCGCCATCTGGCGCTCGGCTTCGGCGCTCACGTCTGCCTCGGCCAGCACCTGGCCCGGCTCGAGATGCGCATCCTCTGGGAGGAGCTGCTGAGCCGGCTGGAGTCGGTTGAGGCCGCCGGGCCGATCAGGCGCGTGGCCGCAGGTTTTGTATCGGGGCCCAAGTCGCTTCCGATCCGCTTCCGGTTCAAGTAGATCATGTCCTCTCGCATTGCAGTCATCGGCGCCAGCGGTTTTATCGGCTCGCACGTCGCGGTCGAGCTGATCGCTCGGGGCCACGACGTGACCCTGACGGCGCGCGACCCGAGGGCCACCGCCGCCTGGCTGGTGCCGGCGCTCAAGAAGCGCGCCCCGCGCGGGACCCTGTATGCGCTGATGCAGGCCGAGCTCGACGACGCCGATTCCATCGAGATCGCCCTTGAGGGCTGCAGCGGCCTGATCTGCTGTGCCGGCACCGCCAAGGCCGAGCCGGCCACCGTCGAGCTGATGCTCGCCGCCGTGCAGAACATCTGCAGCGCCTGCCTGACCGCCGAGGTTCCGGTCGCCGTGTTCACCTCCTCGACCGGCTCGATGAATCCGCCCGGAGACGAGCCCGAGCTCAAGAACGAGCTGGATCACTGGTCCGACGATGCGGCCCAGATCGCCGCGGGCAAGTTCGGCCCCGCCGGCAAGACCCGCCTCGACCGGGGCGCCCTGGCCGCCATGCAGGAATCCGGCGGGCGGCTGCGCACCGCCGTGATCAATCCCTCGCTGGTCACCGGGCCGGTCTACCAGCCCGATCCCGTCGGCCAGCTGCGCCTGATCCGGGACATCCTCAAGGGCGAGCGCATGGCCGAGTCCATCCCCAACGACTCGATGTCGATCATCGACGTGCGCGACCTGGCCCAGCTGCACATTGCCGCACTGCTGAACCCGAACGCCTCGGGGCGCTACTTCGGGGTCAAGCGCAGCTGGCACTGGCGCGAAATCCTCGCCGCCCTGCAGCGCTGCGTGCCCGGGTACAGCCCGCCGCCGGTCGACCCCGAGGAGGTCCCGATCCGACCCACGGGCTTTGACCTCACCCGGCGGGACAGCCTGGGCGTGCCGCTGCGGGACCTGGACGAAATCCTCCAGGCCGTCGTCGACGAGCTCAACCGCCGCGGCATGCTGGACTGAGGGATCGCTCGGCAGCGGGCGCCGCAGGCCCGGGCCGGTCACTATAATCCTCAGCCGCCGGCGCACTGCACCGGGCTGACAAAAAACAAGCAGCGGGAGGGAGCCTATGAGCATTCAGACCAATGAGCACGCCGCGGTCGGCTATGCCGCACGCAGCGCCGAGGCGCCGCTTGCGCGCTTTGAGTTCGCCAGGCGGGCGCTGCGCCCCGACGACGTGATGATCGACATCACGCACTGCGGCATCTGCCACTCCGATCTGCACGCCGCCCGCAACGACTGGGGCCGCACGCAATACCCCATCGTCCCCGGCCACGAAATCGTCGGCGTGGTCAGCGCCCTGGGCAGCGAGGTGCAGGGCCATCGCATCGGCGATCAGGTCGCCGTCGGCTGCATGGTCGACAGCTGCGGCGACTGCGGCCACTGCTCGACCGATCTGGAGCAGTACTGCCTGGAGGGGATGGTCGGCACCTACAACGGCAAAGACCGCCACGACGGCAGCACCACCTTCGGCGGCTATTCGGACAAGATCGTCGTCCGCGACGAATTCGTTCTGCGGGTCCCCGAGGGTCTCGGGCCGGCCGAGGCGGCGCCGCTGCTGTGCGCCGGCATCACCAGCTATTCGCCGCTGCGCACCTGGAAGGTCGGCCCCGGCGACAGGGTCGCAGTCGCCGGCCTGGGCGGGCTGGGGCATGTGGGGGTCAAGCTGGCGGCGGCCATGGGCGCCGAGGTGACGGTGCTGACGCGCTCGCCCGGCAAGGCCGAGGACTGCAAAAGGCTGGGCGCGCACGAGGTCATCATCAGCTCCGATCGCGACGCCATGCGCGCGGCGGCCAACCGCTTTGACCTGATCCTCGACACCATTCCGGTGCGCCACCAGGTCTCGCACTACCTGCCGCTGCTGAAGGTCGACCGGCCGCTGGTCATCGTCGGCATGATCGAAATGATGCCCGAGCTGCACACCGGCCACCTGCTGGGGCGGCGCATCCTGACCGGCTCGGGAATAGGCGGGCTGAGGGAGACCCAGGAAATGCTGGATTTCTGCGCCGAGAAAGGGGTCGCACCCGACATCGAAATCATCCAGATGCACGAGGTCAACGAGGCCTACGACCGGCTTGAAAACGCCGATGTGCGCTACCGCTTTGTCATCGATCTGGCCAGCCTGAAGCGGGAGGCGTCGGGGTAAGGTGTCTTGGCTCCCGCTGTCGCCGGCCGCAGAAACCGCCCCAAGAGGTCTGAAAAACGCCTCTGATTCATTTTCGAGGAGCCGCAAAATGGCCGAAAGAAACTCCTATCAGTGCTATATTTGCCGACCAGACCGGCTCGTCAATCGGTTCATGCGCGCGCACTGGCTTCTCAAATCGCCGTTTTTGGCATTTTTTATGGCTTTCGCCCTGGCTCTGGCGGGCGTCACCGCCCACGCCCAGGAGCAGCAGGAAGAGGTCATGGATGAAGTCATGGACGAGGCCATGGACGAAACCATGGACGAGGCCGCACAGGGGCCTTCACTGGACGAAATCATCACCTATGCAGGCGGCAGCGAGGAGCTCTCGCACAGCACGCTGGTCAGCCTGGACATCATCCGCGGCGATGTCATCGAGCGCGGCGAAATGCAGGATCTGGGCGGGCTGCAGAACGTCTCCCCGAGCCTGACCATCGGCGGCGACAGCCCGGTTCGCCCCTACTTCTTCATCCGCGGAGTCGGCTCGACCCGCCACGATCTGGGTTCGGACGGCGGCGTGGCGGTCTTCCTCGACGGCGTCCGCCTGCACCGCAGCGGCACCCTGATGACCCAGCTGCTCGACCTGGAGCAGGCCGAGGTGGTCAAGGGCCCGCAGAGCGTGATGTTCGGGCGCGGCAGCACCGGCGGGGTGATCAACCTGGTCAGCCGCTCGCCGACCCGGGGCGTTGAGGGCACGCTGGTCGCCGGGCGGGGCGGGGACGGCTACAACAAGTACGGCGCCGTGGCCTCGGGCAGGTTCACCGGCCCGGTGAATGTCCGGGCGGGCTACCTGCGCCGCTTTGAAACGCGCGGGCCGGTCGGCACCCCGATGCCCGGCGGCAAGAAATACGACGAACCCAGCGCCAGCACCAGCGTGTTTGGATTTGACGCCAGGCCGACTCGCCGGCTGCTGGTTGAGATGCGGCTGCGCGAGGCCGGCCTCACCCAGAAGGGCCGCATCAGCGATGCCGCCAGCACCGCCTCCGGAAAGTACTACGGCATCAGGGACTCCGAGGCCGGCAAAATCTCCGACGAACTGGCCAAGGCCTCGACGCTGAGCCTCAACAACGAGATGGGCTCCGTCGACGTTGCGGCGCGCATGGCGATGCTGCGCTTCAACTACCAGGGCAGAAGGGTCCTGACGAGCTGGACCAGCGGCAGAACCACGGATCAGGTCAAGGAGATGTTCGACTTTGACGGGACCTCCAAGGACGGCCTCAGGCAGGACGTCGACGAGGAGAGCTCGGCCTTCAGCCAGGAGCTGCGCTTCACCGGAACCTCCGAAAAGGGCAGCACCTGGGGGCTGGGGACGCGCTTCACCAGCGACGACGCCGTGCGCAACGAGCGGCTGATGGCCGGCGCCGACTTTGCCGACGCCGCCATGGATCTGGACGACAAGGAAATCGCAACCTTCCTCGACCTGCACACCAACACGCTGGAGGCCTTTGCCCACGGCACCGCCCCGATATCGAAGCGCACCGGCTTTTCGGTCGGGTTCCGGCACAGCAAGGACAACCGCCGCTATGTCTACGACCTCAGCGGTGATGAGAAAATGCTGGAGGCGCTCGGCGGCGACGACCCCATCAGCAGTCAGGGCACCCTGAAAACCGAGGTCACCAACCCGACCATGACGCTGTTCGTCAAGCCGAGCGAGCGCGTCAAGCTCTACGCCACCTACGGCAGCGCCACCAAGAGCGGCGGGCTGCAGTACAACCCCGTCAAGAGCGAGGACGCACCGGGTGCGTTCGAGCGGGAGGAGATGATCTCGCGCGAGATGGGGCTGCGCTGGCAGACCCCCAACAACCGATCAAACCTCAGCCTCAGCCTCTACCGCTACAACTACAAGGATCAGCAGGTCGCCATCCCGCAGACGCTGACCGCAGACTCCACCATGCTGTCGCCCTTTGCGACCATTGAAAACGCCGCGCGCAGCCTGGTCGAGGGCATTGAGTGGAAGACCATGATCGCCGCCACCGATGCGATGACGCTCCACTTCGACTACGCCTACCTGAGCGCCAAGTACGACTCCTTCGCCTCCGAGGACGGGATGATCAGCTACAACCAAAACCGGATGCCCTACTCGCCCAAGTACACCTACCGCCTCGGCGCTGACTACCGCACCACGCGCGAGAGCGGGCGCGAGCTCACCTGGCGCATCAGCTACATGCGCCGCAGCCTGCACTACCTGCATGCCAGCAATTCGGCCATCTCCGAGCAGAAGGCCTACGGCCTGCTGGACTTTTCGCTGACCTTCCAGCCGACCAAGCGCTCGGCGCTGCGGCTGTTCTGCAGCAACTGCCTCGACAGCGAGTACAGGACCGCCGCGACGCTGTTCCCGACCAGCGCCGACGGCAGCATTGGCGGCGGGGCGCGCAGCAGCTTCGGCTCCGGCCAGAAGGCTGGGGTTGAATACCAGTACCGGTTTACCGGCCGCTACAACTACGGCCGCAACCAGAACACGCGCAAGCGATCCCGCTAACCCGTCCGGGAGGACATGGCGCGTGCGGCTGGCGACCTTTCACCACAGCGGACGCGAAAAGCTGGGGGCGCTCAGCGAATCGGGCGACGCCCTCGCCGACCTCTCAGCCGATGCCGAGCTCGCCGCCCTGGACATGGTCGGCGCCCTCAGCGCCGGCGCCGGCTTTCTGGAGCGCGCGGTGCGCATCGCCAAACAGTCCCCGCAGCTGAGCCTGCGGGAAGTCCGCCTGATGGCGCCGGTGCCGCGCCCGCGCAAAATACTGGCGGTCGGGCTGAACTACCTCAACCACATTGCCGAGGTGCAGGCCCAGGGGCGCAGCATTCCCGAGGTGCCGCTGGTGTTCAACAAGCAGGTCACCAGCGTCAGCGGCCCCCACGACGACATCCACCTGCCGCGCGTATCCGGGCAGCTGGACTACGAGGGCGAGTTCGCCATCGTCATCGGCCGGCGGGGCCGGCACATCCCCGAGGAGCGGGCCGGCGAGTTCATCGCCGGCTTCACCATCGTCAACGATTTCAGCGTGCGCGACTGGCAGATGGCCTCGCCGACCTTCACGCTGGGCAAGTCCTTCGACACGCACTGCCCGATGGGGCCGGCGATCCTGACGATTGACGAGGTCGGCGCACTGCCCGACCTCGACCTCGCCACCTTCGTCAACGGCGAGCGGCGGCAGCGGGACAGCACCGCCAAGCTGAAATTCCCCCCGGCCAAACTGCTGGCTCACCTCTCCAAGGTGATGACGCTGGAGCCGGGCGACATCATCCCGACCGGCACCCCGGGCGGGGTGGGCGCCGCCATGCAGCCGCAGCAGTGGCTCAGGGCGGGCGATGTCGTGCGCGTCGAAGTCGAGCGCATCGGGTTTATCGAGAACACCGTCGTCCCCGAGCCCGACGGCCACCTGGCCGACCCGGCCCATCCAAGCTAACCCCAAACCAGCCCCAACCAAAAGGAGATCCCCATGTCCAAGGTCTACATGATTGCCAACGTCCGCATCGAGGACGCCGATGAATACCGCAAATACGAGAAGGGGTTCTTCCCGATTCTCAAGCGCCACGGCGGCCGCTTTCTGGCCTACGACGACAACGTCCAGCACTTCGAGGGCAGCACCCCGCTGGAGGGGCGCACGGTGATGTTTGAGTTTGACTCCGAGCAGGCCGCGCGCGACTGGTACAGCGACCCCGAGTATCAGGCGATATCGGAATTCCGCCGCACCGGAACGCGGCTGAATTTTCTCGCCATGGTCACGGCACCGCCGCCCCGCAGCTGAGTCCCAAACCTTCTGCGGTGCGACGACCCGCCGATCGGGGGCCGCCTTGCCGCTAACATAGCCGGCCGGCACGGTGCGGCGCCGCCGGAGGCGCCGTTTTTTCGGGGGGAGAATCCATGCTGAAAAAGTCGATCATCTCTGCGGTGAGCGCCACCATCCTGGCGGCGGTCGCATTCGCAATCTACTTCAGCTCACTGACCAAGACCGAGCAGGCGCGCTGGCTGCTGTCGCTGACGATGTCCGAGGGCGAGGCGCTGTTCCAGTCCTCCGACGAGGCCTATGCATCGCCGCCGCCGCTGCTGGGCTGGCTGGACGCGCGCCAGAAAGAGTCGCTCAACGGGGAGTGGTCCATCATCATCGACCCGATGGGGGTCGGGACGCCGGGATCGATATTCGGCGGCTATCCGCCGCTGCGCAGGAACACCTCGGGCATGACGCTGGTCGAATACGATTTCGAGCGCGCCCAGCGCATCAAGGTCCCCGGCGACGTCAACACCCAGGATCCGAGGCTGTTCTTTTACCGCGACAAATTCTGGCTCTACCGGGAGCTGAGCGTCGCACCGAAGGCCGGGCGCCGGCAGCTGCTGCACTTCGGGGCGGCCAACTTCACGGCGACGGTGTTTCTGAACGGCCGGGCCGTGGGGCGCCACGAGGGCGGCTACGTCCCGTTCCACTTCGACGTGACCGATGAGCTCAGGGAGGGGCGCAATGAGCTGCTGGTCTGGATCGACAACCGCCTGGGGGATCAGTCGATTCCGACGGGGAGGACCGACTGGTGGCCCTACGGCGGGCTGACCCGGGATGTGTATCTGGTCGAGGTGCCCGAGGCGCGCATCGTCAACGCCAAGCTGAGCCTGGCCAAGGGCCGCACCGATCAGATCCGCTTCCGCGCGAGCGCACAGGGCATTGCCGCCGGCGAGACCGTGCGCGTGCAGATTGGTGCGCTCAATGTCGACGAAACCTTTCGCCTCGACGGTGCGGGCGTCGCCGAGGGCGCACTGAGTGCGCAGCCGGAATTGTGGTCACCCGAAAACCCCAAGCTGTACGAGGTGACGGTGAGCGGCGGCGGCAGCGTCCTGTCCGAGCGCATCGGCTTCCGACAGATCGAGACGCGGGGGACGCAGATCCTGCTGAACGGCGAGCCGATCAAGCTCAGGGGCATCTCGACGCACGAGGAGCCCATCGGCAGGGAGGGCGTGGCCCACAGCGCCAACGACATGCGCGGCCTGCTGGCCGAGGCCAAGGCGCTGGGCGCCAATTTCGTCCGCGCGGCGCACTATCCCTACAACCGCCATCTGGCCCGCCTGGCCGATGAGATGGGGCTGCTGCTGTGGGAGGAGATCCCGGTCTACTGGCAGATTGACTGGGACAATGAGAACACGCTGGCCATTGCCCGCGATCAGATGGCGCGCCTGGTGCAGCGCGACTGGAACCGCGCCTCCGTCATCATCTGGTCGGTCGCCAATGAGACGCCGAACACCCGAGAGCGGCTGAGGTTTCTGCGGCGGCTCATCGAGGACACCCGCGGCATGGACGACTCCCGCCTGGTCAGCGCCGCCCTGCTGGGCGGTTCCGGGCCGGACTTCGCCCTGATCGCGGCAAGGCTGGCGGCGCGCGGCGTGGCCTCTGCCGATGTACCGGACGAGGACAGGAAGATATTCCAGGGCGTGCTGGACGAGGCCGGGTATTTCGCACCGAGCGCCGGGGAGGGCTACACGCTGTCGATTGACGACCCGCTCGGCGAGCACACCGACATCATCGCCTACAACGAGTATTTCGGGTGGTATTACTCGGTGCTGTTCTCGCGCCAGCTCGGCATCGACGAGGCGGTCCTGCGGCCGCTGATGCTGGAGTTCATGCGCGACCTGCGCTTCACCAGCAAGTATGAAAAGCCGATTCACATCTCCGAGTTCGGCGCCGGGGCCAAGCGGGGCAATCGCAGCGAGGCGGGTCATATCTGGTCGGAGGATTACCAGCTGAGGGTCTATGAGGCGCAGCTCGAGATGCTGACCGCCAGCCCGCAGGTGCAGGGGCTGAGCCCGTGGATCCTGAAGGACTTCCGCGCCATGCTGCGCCCGCTGGCGGGGGTTCAGGACTACTACAACCGCAAGGGACTGATAGACGAAAACGGCGAGCGCAAGGCGGCCTTCTATCTGATGCGGGATTTTTATCAGGGGGAGTGGTGAGGGCTGGGCTCGGTCTGGCGGGCTTCTCCGGCGGGCTTCTCCGGCCGCCTTCAAAGACACGATATCCGCCGTGCGGATCAATTGGAAAAGTCGGATGCACCGCTGAGGGGAGTGGTGCCCAGGGGCGGAATCGAACCACCGACACAAGGATTTTCAGTCCTCTGCTCTACCAACTGAGCTACCTAGGCGCGTGCTGAAGAAAGCATCAGGGCGGGCATTATAGCCACCGGTCTTGCCCCTCCAGAGCCGCCAAAACCGGCCTCGGCGGGGCGAAAATCACCCGAAATACCGGGGAATTTGCTGGGGATAAATCCTGTAATAAACTGCGCCCCCGCTGAGGGGAACCGCTGAATAATGGGAAAGACAAACCGCTACGACGCCGACTCGCTGGAGGTTCTGACGGGGCTGGAGCCGGTTCGCAAGCGCCCCGGCATGTACACCGACACCGAGTGCCCGAACCACCTGGCACAGGAGGTGGTGGACAACGCGGTCGACGAGGCGATCGCAGGTCATGCCGACCGCATCTGCGTCGAGCTGCTGAAGGACGGGTCGCTCTCGGTGCGGGACAACGGCCGCGGCATGCCGGTCGACATCCACCCCGAGCACGGCATCAGCGGCGTCGAGCTGATCCTGACCCGGCTGCACGCCGGCGCCAAGTTCAGCGACAAGCACTACACCTTCTCGGGCGGGCTGCACGGCGTCGGGGTCTCGGTGGTCAACGCCCTGGCCGAGTGGCTCGAGGTCGAGATCATGCGCGAGGGCGCCCGCTGGAAAATGCGCTTTGAAAACGGCGAGCCGGTCAGCCCGCTTGAAAAAATCGGCCGGGCGAAGAAATCCGAGACCGGAACCCTGCTGCACTTCTCGCCGCAGCCGAGCTACTTCGACCGCACCGAGTTTGACGTCGAGTCCCTGAAATACCTGCTGCGCGCCAAGGCGGTGCTGTGCGCCAACCTGAGGGTCGAGTTCACCGGCCCCGACGGGGATCAGGAAGTCTGGCAGTACGGCAGCGGCCTGGCCGAATACCTCACCCAGGCCTGCGACACCCGCCAGAACCTGCTGGCCGAGCCCTTCATGGGGGAGGCCGAGAACGGCAGACAGGCGGTGCGCTGGGCGATGCAGTGGCACGACGAGGCGCCCGGGACGATCTGCGAGAGCTACGTCAACCTGATCCCCACCGCCCAGGGCGGCTCCCACGTCGCCGGACTGCGGGGCGGCGTGCTGGATGCGGTGCGCGAGTTCTGCACCCTGCGCGACCTGCTGCCCAAGGGCCTGACGCTGAACGCCGACGATGTCATGGCCTCGGCCGCCTGGGTGCTGTCGCTGCAGATGAACGAGCCGCAGTTCTCGGGCCAGACCAAGCAGAAACTGAGCTCGCGCGAATGCACCCCCTTCATCGCCCAGAACGTGCGCGACCGGCTCAGCCTGTGGCTCAACCAGCACCACGAGGAGGCCGGCAGCATTGTCGAGCGCGCCATAGAGAACGCCCAGCTGCGCAGGCGCAGCGCCCAGAAGGTTGAGCGCAAGCGCGCCGCGCACTCCGGGCCGATGCTGCCCGGCAAGCTGGCCGACTGCACCAGCCCGGATCGCCGCGACACCGAGCTGTTCCTGGTCGAGGGCGACTCCGCGGGCGGCTCGGCGCGCCAGGCGCGCGACCGCACCATGCAGGCGGTCATGCCGCTGCGCGGCAAGATCCGCAACACCTGGGAGGTCGGCGAGGCGGATCTGTTCTCGAGCGAGGAAGTGCGCAACATCTCGATCGCCCTGGGGGTGGAGCCGGGAGCCGGCTCAGACCTCGGCGGCCTGCGCTACGGCAAGGTTTGCGTGCTGGCCGACGCCGACTCCGACGGGCTGCACATCGCCACCCTGCTGATCGCGCTGTTCCGCCGGCATTTTCCGAGACTGGTCGAGGCCGGGCATCTCTACATGGCCATGCCGCCGCTCTACCGGGTCGATGTCGGCGACGAGGTGCACTACCCGCTCGACGACGCCGAGTGCGAGCAGCTGCTGAAATCGCTGGGACAGAAGCGCAGCGTCAGCGTGCAGCGCTTCAAGGGTCTGGGCGAGATGAATCCCGAGCAGCTCAAGCAGACCACGATGGCTCTGGCGACCCGCCGGCTGGTGCAGATGCAGATGCAGGACGACGAGGCCGACAACCTCGTGCTGAATCGGCTGCTGGCCCGGGACGCCGCCGAGGAGCGCCGCCACTGGCTCGAGCGGGAGGGCAATGCCGCAGCCCTCGACAGCGCCTGAGCAGCGGCCTCGCAGGGCCTCTTCCCCCCGAAAAAATATTCAGCCCCGTCGGGACTCGGCCCAGGCAGCCGCAGCCGGCGCCCAAGTCGGCGAGCGTCAGCGGCTGTAGCGCCTCAGGCGTTTGCGCCAGTCGTCCATATCGCGCAGATCGACTTCCTGCGAGCCGCCGCAGATGCCGATGCGGTCGTCGTCCCGGTCCATAAAGACGGCGTAGAACCTGCCGACGCGCATCGGCACCCCGCAGTCGCCGCCGCCGAGGCCGGTGCGAATGCGGACGGCCTCACCCGGCTTGACCCGGCCCTTGAAGACATCCTGCGGCTGCATGTCAGCCTCTATCTCCGGAAAGTCATCCTCGCCCTCGGGGGTGATCAGGCGCGCCGAGTGCAGCTGGCCGATGAAGACCTGATCGGCGCTGCGGACCTGGCCCTTCAGGTCCGCCTCAACGCAGCTGCAGGCCAGCACGGGCAGCGGCAGCCCCAGGGCAAACAGTACAAACAGTGCAAGCAGCTTATTGCGCACGGCCCTGCCCCCCGCATCCCTGAAATGCGATCCGGCCGCGGGGAAACCCGAGCAGAGCCCGGTGGGTTTGCAGCAGCGAGGTTCCGAGGATGCAGTCTGTCCCCGACAGGCTCAGCAGGGCTCGCACGGCCTCGGGCAGCACGCCCATCCGAATGCTCCAGCGCTCCGGGCCCAGGGCGACCTCGACATCGTAGAGCGGTGTCGAAAAATCTCCGATCACCGGGTAAAAATCCTCGGCCTCGCCGATGGCGTCAAGCCCCCGCACCAGGCGCTCAGGAGCGTAGGAAACCGGCGCTCCGGTGTCAAAAAATGCGGGGATGCTCGCACCGCCGACCCGCACCTGCAGCACGGGGGCTGCCATCGGCATGGTCATCTCGGTTTCGACCGCATCCAAGTGCAAGTCCAAGTCGATGGGCTGCCGATCCAGGCCAATCCGCCCCGCCGACATGTCGATGAGGACTTCCCAGTACTGCAGCACGTCGGTGCCGACGAGGGCGTTGAGATCCGTGCCAATCTGCCGGCTCAGCTGTGCGATCGTCATGCCGAGGAAGTCGGTGTGGGCGGGGTGGGTCTCCCCGGCAAACTCAAACTCCTCTGTCTCGGCGATGCTGATCGGTGAGCCGGTGTCGATCAGCAGGCGCCGGTCGCCGTCGACGAGGACGATGTGCCCCTGGGCCCACTCGCAGGCAAAGTTTTTGACGGTCATTTCCCCCGCTCCGGCAACTGCCCGATCAATTCTGTTCAACGGGTGCGGGCGACTGCTTCGGATCCTCTATGCCGGCCCAGAGCGGCTCGGCAATGAGTTCGTCGAAGACCTCCTCGGCCGGGCGATCCTGGGGGGCGAACAGGCCGCACAGCCAGATCGCCAGGGCGCTCAGGGCAAAGGCGGGCAGCAGCTCATACAGGCCCTCTATCGGCGGGAAGTGGTGGAATAGGATGGTGCCGGCCCCGCCGAGGAAGACGCCGGCGATCGCCCCGATGTAGTTGAATCTGCGCCAGTACAGGGCAAACAGCAGGACCGGCCCAAACGCGGCGCCCAGCCCGGCCCAGGCATAGGTCACCAGCGACAGGATGCTGTTGCCGCCCTGCAGCACCAGCAGCAGCGAAAACACCGTGATCAGCAGCACCACCAGACGGCTGACCCAGAGCCGCTGATCCGAGGTCATGTCGGGGAACGCCGGGGCCAGCAGGTCTTCGCTGATGCTCACCGAGGCCAGCAGCAGCTGGCTGTCCGCCGTGCTCATCACCGCCGCCATGATGGCCGCCAGCGCCAGGCCGATCAGCCAGGGGTTGAAGAACACGTCCAGCATCTGCAGCGTCAGGTCCTCCATCGAGGCGTCGTCCCCCGGCGTGAACCACTGCCGGGCCAGCAGCCCGATGCCCATGCTGCCGATGAAGATCAGCACCGACCAGATCATCAGCGTGTCCCGAAACACCGGAAAGTCGCTGACGCAGCGCATCGCCTTGTAGCGCATCACGCTGTGCGGCAGGCCGATGTAGCCCAGCCCCCAGGACAGCCAGGAAATCACCGCCACCCAGCCGATCGCCGTGACGTCAAACAGGGGCGGGAAGTCATCCGGGCTGACGGGCGGGACCTCCGGCGCCTCGGTGAAGAACATCGCCAGCGGCAGCCCGATCAGGATGAACACCATCATCAGGCTCTGCAGCACGTCGGTCCAGCTGATCGCCAGAAAGCCGCCGACCAGGGTGTAGACGCCGATGATGACCGTGCCCAGGATGATGGCATAGGTCAGCGGGACGTCGAACAGGCTGGAGAACAGCTTGCCGCCGGCGAGCAGCCCCGAGGCGACGTAGAGCAGCATGAAGACCAGCAGGCTGAGGGCGCAGGCCACCCGCAGCAGCCAGCCGTCCCTGCCGGTGTGGCCGGTGCGCTCGGAGAGGAATATCGGCAGCGTCTGCGAGTCGTTGAGCCGCTCGCTGTAGACCCTCAGGCGGGGACCCACCGCCACGATCGAAACGTACTGACCCACCAGCAGGCCGATGCTCATCAGAAAGGCCTCGGTGCTGTGCTGATAGGTCAGCGCCGGAAACGACAGCATCATGTAGCCGCTCATGTTGGAGGCGCCGGCGCTCATCGCGGCTGAAAACGGCGACAGGGTGCGACCGCCGAGGACGTAGTCCGATATCGTGATGGTCTGGCGCCAGCCGTAGTAGGTGATGGCCGCCACCGCCGTCATGTAGAGCACGAAGACCACGATGGTGGAAGTCACAAACTGCCTCCCCTCCCAGCGGCTGGGCAGTGTAGCGGATGGCCGGTTGAATTAATTCTTCAGGGTCGTCTGTGTATCCGCCGCCGGGCTTTCAGCCCACAGCGGCTCGGCTTCGAGGCGGTCGAACACCTCCTCGGCGGCCTGGTCCTGGGGTGCAAAGCGGCCGCACAGCCAGATCGCCAGGGCGCTGAGGGCAAACGCCGGCAGCAGCTCGTAGAGCCCCTCAATGGGCGGGAAGTTCTGCAGCAGGATGGTGCTGACGCCGCCGACGGAGACCCCGGCGATCGCCCCGATGTAGTTGAATTTGCGCCAGTAGAGGGCGAACAGCATCACCGGCCCGAAGGCAGCGCCCAGGCCGGCCCAGGCGTAGGACACCAGCGACAGGATGGTATTGCCGCCCTGGAGGGCCAGCGACAGCGAAAATCCCATGATCAGCAGCACGGTGATGCGCCCGATCCAGAGCCGGCGGTCGGAATCCCAGTCCGGCCTGAGCGGGGCGATGAGGTCCTCGCTGATGCTCACCGAGGCCAGCAGCAGCTGGCTGTCCGCCGTGCTCATGACCGCCGCCATGATCGCCGCCAGCGCCAGACCCGCCACCCAGGGGTTGAAGAACTGCCCCAGCATCTGCAGCGTCAGGTCCTCGCCCGAGGCGCCCTCCGCCGGGACGTACCAGGCCCTCGCCGCCAGGCCGAGGCTCAAACTGCCGATGAACACCAGGATCGACCAGCTGATCAGCGTCCTGCGGAAGAACGGAATGCCCTTGACGCTGCGGATCGCCTTGTAGCGCATCACGCTGTGCGGCAGGCCGATGTAGCCCAGCCCCCAGGCCAGCGACGAGATCACGAGAATCCAGCCGACCGAAGTGTCCAGCAGCGGCGGGAAGTCCACCGAGCCGGCCTGCTGCTGGGGGTCCGGGGCGCTGGTGCTGAGGATGATCAGCGGCAGGACGATGAGGATCATCAGCATCATCAGCGCCTGCAGCACGTCGGTCCAGCTGATGGCGAGAAAGCCGCCGATCAGCGTGTAGGCGCCGATGACCAGCGCCCCCATGATGACCGCCGTGCTCAGCGAGACATCGAACATGTTCATGAACAGCTCGCCGCCGGCGACCAGCCCCGAGGCGACGTAGAGCAGCATGAAGACCAGCAGGATCAGGCTGCAGATGCCCCGCAGCAGGGCGCCGTCCCGACCCGTGCGACCGGTGCGGTTGGCGAAAAATATCGGCAGCGTCTGCGAGTCATTGAGGCGCTCGCTGTAGACGCGCAGACGGGGGGCGACCACGAGAATCGAAACGTATTGACCCAGCAGCAGACCCCCGGCGATCAGGAAGGCCTCGGTGCTGCTGAAGTAGACCAGCGCCGGAACCGACAGCATCAGCCAGGCGCTCATGTTGGAGGCCCCCGAACTCATCGCCGCAGCAAACGGCGAGAGCGAGCGTCCCCCCAGGACGTAGTCGGAGATGTTATGCGTTCGAAGCCAACCGTAATAGGCGATGCCGGCAAGGGCCAACAGGTAAAAACCAAAAACAACCACCGTTGCCGTGGACTGCATCAACGCTCCGGGTCGCATTAGCGGCGGCAGTGTAGCCGAATTACAAGGCCGCGTAGGGCCTGATGGGGAATCGCACCGGCGGGGGCGGCGGGCGGGGCCGCCGTGGACAGTCCTAAGTCACGTCCAGGGCGAGCTGGCTGGACGGCATGGCGTCCCAGGTGCGCCCCTGCAGCTCGCGGCCGTTGGCCTTCTTGCTGCGCCGGATGCCATCGGCGCCCCAGGCGCCCCACTGCTTGAAGAAGAATTCGACCCCTTGATGGCGGCACTGGCTTTGGATGTCCAGCACCCACTCGAGGCGCATCGGCCTGGCCTTGCGGCCGCTCTCGCCGCCGACGATGGCCCAGCGAATGCCGCTGAGATCGAGCGCTCCCAGGTGCTCCAGCAGCGGCTCGATCGACAGAAAGCGCGTGTCGGCCTGGATTGCCCTGAGCTCGTCGATGCGGGGCAGGCCGTGCCTGCGGTTTTCGACCGAGGTGCCCAGCCAGGCATTGGGCGGGACCGGGCGGCTTTGGAAGTATTTGCGCATGACCTTGGGGCGCTTGGTGAGGATCTGATAGACGTGCTGCGGCGTGTTGCGGATGGTGCGGAACACCTCGTCGATGAACTCGTTCGGGACTTTGGAGTGGAACAGGTCGCTCATCGAGTTGACGAAGTAGACCGTCGGCTTGCGGCGTCTCAGGGGCTGCTGCAGGCGGCTCGGGTGCAGCGTCACATCAAAGCCGTCTTCATAACCCGGAGCGCCCATGGCCTGCAGCCGCCTGGCCATGACCTCGGCATAGCAGGAGCGACATCCGGCCGAGATCTTGGTGCAGCCCGTCACCGGGTTCCAGGTCTGCTCGGTCCATTCGATGGAGGACATTGATCTAGTCCTGGGGTGCGAGGCGGAAGAGGAGTTTAACTTTGGGTTTATCTAAACCCAGGTAATAGCCTCCCTGTCTTCTTTCATCCTTTGGATCAATGACCTCTATTTCATTATTCCGTTCTAACTTTTTTAGAGCCGCTCTAACTTCACTTTTAAGATGACCAGAAATGAGGCAAAGCTCACATAATTTTTTATTATCTATTTCTGCTTCACCTTGAATAATATTTTTGACTGCCACTTTGGTGTCGTGCTCTCGAACAAGCTGAAATTGGCTGGCTTCATTTAAGTCAACTGTTCTTTTAGCCTCTATAAACTTTTCAACACCTCTTAAATTTCGAGTTATGAAAAATAAATGGAAGGAATTATTGGTAACTCCTGGCCTTCTATCTTGCAATTTATATTCAAAGACATAATCTGCTTTGGATTTGCACATTAGCCTATTCTTAATTTCACCGACAAAGGCTTTCTGAGATGACAAGTTTTCTAAATCTTTTTTATCTGCCCCCAGATCTAAAAGCAGTTTGGCAGAAGGGCTGTTATTCTTTTTCCTAGCTCTATACATGTTGTAAGTCGGGAAAAAGAGTAGGTAATCACAATTACTTAAGCGTAGAACTTGCTCAAGCAATTCAGGAGAGATTTGCGTATATCCATAAGGGTCAATAAAAATAAAATTGTGGGACGACCCATGTTTTACAGTTTCAAGGAGGCTATTCTTCAAGAAGTTTTCAGCTCGGCCTTGCTCAGTCTTCACAAAATCAGAAAAACCTTTGTCTTCTAAAATTCTATTTAAGGATTCTAATTTTTCCCTGTCCAACTCATTAACAAATAGCCTAATGCGTTTATTCGGGTGCTGTGGAGAAAAATCATGAATAACTCTTGCTGCTTCAATGGGACTGCCTTCTCCATTGTCATACTCTCCCGAGCCAGCAAATGGCTCCCATATATAAATCTTCTTCCAATAATCCTGGTTGCACATGACTGACAAGTAATTGATTAAGTATGTCTTGTACAGAGCTATTTTTTCTAATGAATGAGAAAACAGCCAGTTTTGTATTTCGTTATCACTTGAAACCATTTATAAAACCTCCCTCCGCTCGGAACTGTCGATTGAACCCCCTCAACTGCTGCAGGAAAGCTCGCAGCTATAGCCCGGCGCCGGCGGTTGGGTGTAGGGCAGCATGGCATCGGAGGGTGCGGCAAAGGGCCGGCGCAGGGCGGTGAGCAGCTCGGCCAGCCAGGCGGTGTCGCCGGCTTCGGCCCGGTCAATGGCCTCCTGTGCCACCCAGGTGCGCAGCACCAGCGCCGGATTGGCATCCAGCATGACCCCGCCCTGCTCTCCGGCGTCCTGGCCGCCGCTGCGATCCCGGTAGTCCCTCAGCCAGCCCTCGGGCAGCTGGGCCAGCGCATCGGGCAGCGCCCGACCCGAAACGCCCGGGGTCGAGGAGCCGTCCGCCCCCGACCAGCGCCCGGCCTCCCCGGAGGCGACCCACTCGGCCAGCGCCCGCAGGGTGTGGTGGTAGTCCAGGCCGCCCTCGTGCAGGACGTCGAGCAGGGATTTGATCAGCTTCCAGTCGCCCTCCCGCTCCTCCGCCAGCCCCAGCCGGCGGCGCATCAGCTCCAGGTAGATCTCGGTATAGGCGCTCTGAAAGGACTTGACGATGTCGGTGGCGCTGCGCTTGCCGCCCGCACCCGCCAGCGGCAGCAGCGCCTCGGCCAGGCAGGCGCAGTTCCACTGGGCGATGCGGGGCTGGACGCCATAGGCATAGCGCCGCTCCCTGTCGGTGTGGTTGAAGACGGCATTCCAGTCAAAGCGGTCCAGAAAGGCGTAGGGACCGTAGTCGATGGTCTCGCCCAGCAGCGACATGTTGTCGGTGTTCATCACCCCGTGGACAAAGCCGGCCGCCTGCCAGCGCGCCGCCATGTCCGCCGTGCGCACCACTGCGTTGGCCAGCAGCTGCATGACGGGGTCGGCGGCGTCGGCACAGTCGGGATAGCAGCGCTGCACGGCGTAGTCGAACAGCGTGCGCAGCTCGTCGTGCCGCCGGCCCCAGGCGAAGTACTCAAAGTGGCCGAAGCGCAGCAGGCTGCGGCTGGTGCGCACGATCACCGCAGCGCGCTCGATGCGCTCTCGCATCACGCCCCGCTGATCCATGGCCGCCAGGGCGACGGCGCGGGTGCTGGGAATGCCGAGTGCGTCCATGGCCTCGCTGATCAGAAACTCGCGCACGCTGGAGCGCAGCACCGCCCGCCCGTCCGACCCGCGCGAGAACGGGGTCTGACCCGCCCCCTTGAGCTGGACGTCCCACAGGCCGCCGTCCGGGGCGGCGACCTCGCCCAGCAGCACCGCCCGGCCGTCCCCCAGCTGGGGGACGTAGACGCCGAACTGATGGCCGGCATAGACCCCGGCGACCGGGGCGGCGCCGGCGGGGCGCACGTCACCGGTGCAGATGTCGAGCAGATCCTGCTGGTCGACATCGTCCACGCCGAGGGCCTTGAGGGCATCCGGGCTGTGGCACAGCAGTCGCCCCTCGGGCAGTCCGTAAACGGAAATGGCGGTGCAGAACGCCTCGCCCAGATCGGCGTAGCTGTGTCGGTGCGGCAGTTGACTGAGTTTCACGGGTGCGTCTCCGGATGGTTGACTGGGCAAGCCTACTGCGGATGTCTGAACGGGTCTGTGATCAGCGTCTCGCTGCGTCTAGAACCTGTAGTCCCAGCTCACGCCGTAGGTGCGGGGGTTCAGCAGGAAGATGTTGGTGAAGTTGCCCGAGGAGGCATCGGTGAAGTACAGGCCGGTGATGTGGTCGTCGTCATTGAGGTTGTCGACCCAGCCCTTGAGGCTCCAATTGCCCTCCTTGGCCTCGACGCTGAAGGAGAGGTTGATGACGTCCCACTCGGGGATCAGGTTTTGGTCGCTGTTGAAGATGCGGCCGTAGAACTCGCTCTGCCAGTAGTAGTCGCCCCGCATGACGAAGTTGGTCGAACCGCCGAGGTCGACGGTGTACTGCAGCCCGAACTTGACGCTGGCCTCGGGCGCCTCGGCCATCTGGTTGCCGTCCAGGTCAACCTCAAAGCCGAAGGGCAGCGAGAGCCCGGAGGCGTGGAAGCCCTCGGTGTAGGTCACGCCCTGCTCGTAGCCGTCGGTGTCGACATCGCCGACGTTCTTGACGATCGGAACGTTGCTCACAGCCGCATTAGTGGGTCTTCCCGGGGCAACCGTGCAGGCCAGCCCGCCCGTCGGGTTGGCACAGGCATGGGTGGCGTCGTCACCGTCCACCTCACCGTCGCCGTTCAGGTCCGTGGTCGGGGCAATCCAGGTGGCGGCCTGCAGGCCCTTGACCGTCACCCAGCCCGGCATGCCGTTGGTCGGGTCGGCGGTGTTGACGCTGAAGCTGTCCTGAATGGCGGTCTCCAGCCAGGCCACATTGAGGTCCATCCGCAGCGAGGGCGTCGGATAGGCGACCAGCTCGGCCTCGACGCCCTGGATGCGCACGTCGATGTTTTCGTTGACCGAAGTCCGGTCGATAATCTTGGAGGTCTGATAGCCCTCGTAGTCGTACCAGAAATAGGCGACGTTGGTCTGCAGGCGGCCCTCGGCGGTCGTGCTCTTGACGCCGACCTCGAGCGAGTTGATGTACTCGGGGGCGAACAGGTCGGCGAAGGCACCGGTCGCCGACTGCGGGTTGAAGCCGCCCGACTTGTAGGAGTTCGCCAGCGTCCCGTAGATCATCGCGTCCTGGCCGAAGCGGTGGTCGATGTTGATGCGCCCGGTGGCCTCCTCCCAGTTCTGCACGCGGTTCCTCTGCGGGGGGGTGGTGACGGCAATCAGGCTCTGCGTCGCTGCGACCACGCGCTTTTCCTCCTGGGTGTAGCGCAGCCCGACGGTCAGGCGCGTGTCCTCCCACAGATTCCTGTAGACCTCGCCGAACAGCGCCCACGACCTGACCTCGTAGATGGTCTGGTTGTTGTAGTAGGAGAGGTCGGCAATCGTGAAGCCGCCCTGCTGGATCAGGTTGCGCGGAGAGCAGACCCCGTTTTGGCAGCCCCGCTGAGCCGGCACGACGGTATAGTCGCGGCTGCCGGCCCTTTGCGGTGTTTTGTTGGCATCTTCCAGATCATCCTGATAAGCGAGCGTGGCGAAGTTCGCCAGCCCGTTGGCGTGCACCTGGTAGTCGCCATCGGTATTGGCCTGCATGGCGAACAGGCCGCTGATGAAGTCCCACGGCGAGTCCTGAAAGTCGGACACCAGGCGCATCTCAAAGGAGTTGATCTCGCCGTCGCTGTAGCTGAGGTCATTGCCTATCGGAACCGAGTGCCCCGCCACTCTGGGGTCGGGGCCGACATTGCCGTCGGGGAACAGCACGCCTTTGGCGTCGAGGTTCAGGGAGGTCAGGTAGAGCGCGTTATTGATGGCCCCCAGCCCCGCAGCCCCGCCCGCCGCCGCCGCCGCCGCACCGGTGACGCCGGAGTAGTTGCTTAGGTCTGCATCGGAAAACTCTGGAACGGCGGCTATGGCCGTATCAATGGAGCTCTTCTGAGCGCTCGAGGCTGTGGAGTAGAAGGCGGCCAGATCGGCGCGTGTTCTGGTGCTGTAATCCGCGGCATCGCAGCCGCTGCGACCGCTTTGACAGGGGATCAGCAGCCCGGGAGTTCGGGCGAGGGCATCCAAGCCGGCGTTCAAGTCACTCGCCTCCTTATTGAGGCGGCCAATCTGATTGGTGTTTTCGGTCATCTCATTGCCCAGCTGCACACTGGACAGGAACGGTGCGGCGCCGGTGTTCCAGTTGTAGTCGGTGACGCTGCGGTTCTTCTGATAGCCGTGGTGGCCGGAGAAGGTCAGCGTCAGGTCCTCGCGCGCCTTGATGTCGACGGTCATCGTGGCCGCCTGATAGCGGGAGAACCAGGTCGGGTCGGTCGGGGCCGCCACCTCGCGCAGGTTGGGGTTGGGGACGTAGGAGCAGTCCTGGTCTGCGTTGAGGTTGCCGGCCTTTTGACCCGCCCGCGGGTTGTCGCCCTCCCTCCTGCAGGTCACAAAGCCGTTGAACGTCCCGCCCGCCACGCCGGAAAACGCCGCAGTGCCGTAGAGCCCGTATTGATTGGCCCAGATGCTGGCCAGCGTGGCGCTGGAGTTGACTGCATCAAAGGTCTCGAGATCGTGGCCGGCCTCGCAGCCGATGCTGAACGGCGCCGGGCGGGTGTCGGTTTTGCAGGCCTGCTTGGAGGTGCGCATGCGCGTGTCGCTCTCGCTGAAGTGCTCCAGCACGAGGTTGGTCTCGACCTTGTCGCCCCGCCAGCGCAGCGACACGCGGGCGGCGTCGATGGCGCGGCTGTCGATGGTGTTCTGGGTGAGGGTGTTCTTGACGAAGCCGTCCAGCTCGGAGGAGTAGCCGCCGATGCGGATGCCGAAGCGCTCGCCGACGGGAATGTTGGCGACGATGATCGAGCGCGCCAGCCCGTCGCTGCCGGTCTCAAGGGAGATCAGCCCGCCGCCCTTTTCGAGATCGGGCTTGCGGGTGATGAAGTTGACCACGCCGCCGGTCGAGTTGCGCCCGTAGAGCGTCCCCTGCGGGCCGCGCAGGATCTCAACCCGCTCGAGGTCGAAGAACTCCAGCAGCAGGATCGGCGGGCTCTGCGCCGCGGCGTTCTGGACGTAGGCGCCGTTGAGGTGGATCGAGGTGGCGTCGTCGCCGGTCACCGACACCACGCCGCGCGAGATGCCGCGGATGGAGAGGTGCGGCGTGCCGAAGTTATACGCCGAGAAGGTCATGTTGGGAACCGAGAGCTGGATGTCGGAGATGGTCTCGATGCCCTCCCGCTGCAGGGCGGCATCGTCGAAGGCGTTGATGGCGGCGGCGGTGTCCTGAACCGAGGCCTCCCGCTTCTCGGCGGTGACGACGATCTCCTCGAGGTAGACCCCGCTGCGGGTTTCGCCGTCCTCCTCGGCGGGGGGTGAATCAGTCTGGGGCTGCTGCGTCCAGGCGAGCGGGACGAGCAAAAAACCGGTGATCAGAAGAGCCGCAAGACCGTTCATCTTATTCCGCTTGGATCGATCCATACCCCCAGGCTCTCCCTATGTGTCAGTGGTTGGAATGCTGCACAATCGCCGCCCGTGCAGTCCACGGGCCAATAAGCTGGCGAGTATCGCCGATTGTGCTGATATATGCAATACGAAGCGGGCTATTCGGCCCTGTGAAAACGGCAGCGGGGCGGCTTTTTTGGCCGACTTTTTCGGGTTTTTTGATCGCGCCGGTGACCTGACCAGCCGGTGCCGGGGGACAGGTCACAGACCTCAGAACTTCCAGTTCCACTCGGCGCTGAAGGTGCGCGGGTTCAGCAGGAAGACGTTGGTGAAGTTGCCCGATGAGGCATCGGTGAAGTAGAGGCCGGTGATGTGGTCGTCGTCGGTGATGTTGTCGACCCGCAGCGAGATATCCCAGTTGCCCTGCTTGCCCTCAAAGCCCATCGAGGCGCCGAACACGTCCCACTCGGGGATGAGGTTCTGCTTGCTGTTGAAGACGCGGCCGTAGAACTCGGTCTGCCAGTAGTAGTCGGTGCGCAGGACGAAGTTGGCGTCGCCCTCCAGAGCGGCGGTGTACTGCATCTCCAGGCGGACGCTGCCCTCGGGAGCCTCGGCCATCTGGTTGCCGGTGAGGTCGGTTTCAAAGCCGAATGGCAGCAGCGTTCCGGCGGGGTGGAAGCCCTGGGCATAGGTCACGCCCTCCTTATAGCCATCGGTGTCTTCGCCGTTTCTGTTCATGACCTTGGGGACATTGCTCTGAGCCGGATTAGTGACGTTGGCAGGAGCCTTCGCGCAAGCCAAACGAATGAAGTTGCCCGCATTGGCACAGGCGTAGACGGCATCTTCTCCGTTCACCGCACCGTCGCCATTCAGGTCCTTGGTCGGGGCGATCCAGTTGGCGGCCTGCAGACCCTTGACGGTTGTCCAGCCCGACATGCCATTGGTCGGGTCGGCGTTGTTGACGCTCTGGCTGTCGACCACTTCGGTGTCCAGCCAGGCAAAGTTGAGGCCGAGGCGCAGCGAGGGCACCGGGTAGGCCAGCAGCTCGAACTCAACGCCCTGGTTCTGGACGTCGATGTTCTCATTGACCGAGGTCCGGTCGACGATTTTGGAGGTCTGATAGCCGGCATAGTTGTAGAAGAAGTAGGTCAGGTTGGCCTGGATGCGACCGTCGGCGGCCGTGCTCTTAATGCCCAATTCGGCCGAGTCGATGTACTCGGGGTCAAATATCTCGGCAAAGGCACCGGTGGCCGAGGGCGGGTTCAGGCCGCCCGACTTGTAGGAGCGGGACAGCGTTGCAAAGAACATGGAGTCCAAGCCAAAGCGGTGCTCCAGACTGATGCGACCGGTGACCTCGTCCCAGTCCTGAATGCGATTCACCTGCCGCGAAGTGACGGCAACCAGCGACTGCGTTGCGGCGACGATGCGTTTTTCCTCCTGGGTGTAGCGAATGCCAATGGTTGCGCGGGTGTCCTCCTGCAGGTCGCGGTAGAACTCCCCGAAGATTGCCCAAGTGTTGACCTCGTAAATGGTCTGGTTGTTGTAGTAGGACAGATCGGCCACGGCAAAGCCGTCCTGCTGGATGAGGTTGCGCGAGGAGCAGGGGGCGGCAAAGGGATTGAAAACTGCCTGACAGCCGAGCTGCGGCGGCTTGGCAGAGAAGGTGCGACCACCCGCATTGGCGGGTGTATTGTTATCCGCATCACCCGGAGGGTCTTCATAAGCCGCATAAGACAGCGTGGCCAAGTGCGCCAGTGAATTGCCATGCACCTGGTAGTCGCCGTCGGTATTGGCCTCCATTGCAAACAGTCCGACGAGAAAGTCATAGGGCTGATCCTCGCCGAAGTCGGAGACCAGGCGCACCTCAAAGGAGTTCAGCTCACCGTTGCCTGAGTTGACATCATTGCCGATGGGGAAATTGCGACCCGCAACCCGGGGGTCGGGGCCGGGATTGCCAGCTGGAAAGAGTGTTCCGTCATCGCCGAGATTGCGTATGGCGGCATTCAGAATGCCCAGAAAGCCAGCCCTTCCAGTGGCAGCACCATGGTTATCACCGAGAGAGTTATCAGCGACTGCGGCATCAACCGCCTTTTTTTGGGCATCATTGGCATCGCCCACCGTCGCTCCTGAACTGTTGGTGCTGGTGCCGTTGTAGTAGGCCGCCAAGTCCGCATTGTTGCGCGTGGAAAAATTGTCGGCTGCACAGCGCGGGCGCGTGATGCCGGCGATCATCTGGCAGGGGACTTGAAAGGCTGCCGCAATGGCTCCCAAACCAGCATTGATAGCATCAATGTTATCGGCATTTTGGGTATAAGACCCTAGGTTAACGGGTTCTATAAAGGGGGCAGCTCCGGTGTTCCAGTTGTAGTCGGTGGTGCTGAGGTTGCTCTGATAGGCGTTGTGGCCGGTGAAGCTGAGCGTCACGCCATCCAGAACATCAATGTCAATATTCAGCGTGGCGCTGCGGTGGCGGGTGAACCAGGTTGGATCGGTGGTGGCATGGACTTCGCGCAGGTTGGAGTTGGGCACGTAGGAGCAGGGAGCCGTCGGATTTAGGGTTCCCTTATCAGCGCTGCTGGTCTGCCCTGCACGGGGATTGTCCCCCGCCCTTGCGCAGCTGACAAAGCCATTCCAAGTTCCCTGCAGCACACCTTGCGAAGCAGCTGGTCCATACAGCCCGTACTGGTTGGCCCAAATATTCGCGAGCCCGGCAGCTGCTGACACCGCTTCATAAGTCTCCAGCTCATGCCCAGCCTCGCAGCCAATGCTGAAGGGCGCCGGGCGCAGGTCGGTCTTGCAGGCCTGCTTGGAGGTGCGCATGCGCGAGTCGCTCTCCTCGAAGTAGTCGAGCACCAGGTTGGCGTCGACCTTGTCATTGCGCCAGCGCAGCGAGACCCGGCCGGCGCTGAGGTCGCGGCTGTCAATGTCGTTGCCGGTGTAGGTGTTCTTGACGTAGCCGTCCCGCTGCGAGGAGTAGCCGCCGATGCGAATGCCGAAGCGCTCGGTGATCGGCAGGTTGGCCACGGCAATGGTGCGCTGCAGCCCGTCCGAGCCGGTCTCGACCGAGAACGACCCGCCGGGCATGTCGAGGTCGGGCTTCCTGGTGATGAAGTTGACGACGCCGCCGGTCGAGTTGCGCCCGTAGAGCGTCCCCTGCGGGCCGCGCAGGATTTCGACGCGCTCCAGGTCAAAGAATTCCAGCAGCAGGATGGGGGAGTTCTGGGCGTAGGCGCCGTTGACGTGGATCGAGGTCGAGTCGTCGCCCGAGGTCGCAACCACGCCCCTTGAGATGCCGCGGATGGAGAGGTGCGGGGCACCGAAGTTATAGGCCGAGAAGGTCATGTTGGGGACGGCGAACTGAATGTCGGAGATGGTCTCAATGCCCTCCCGCTGCAGGGCGGCGTCGTCAAAGGCGTTGATGGCGGCTGCGGTGTCCTGGACGGAGGCTTCACGCTTCTCGGCGGTGACGATGATTTCCTCGAGGTAGACCCCGGAGCGCATCGAGGAGCCGTCTTCCTCTGCGGCCTCCATCTCCATGCTGTCTTCCTGGTCCTGCGTCCACGCCGCCGAACTGAACAGGATGCCTGAAAGCAAAAAGGCCGATAAGCCAAAAATCTTGTTCCACTTCTTCAATCGATCCATACCCTCAGATCCCCCTTTTGCAGCGGTTGGCTAAATCCTCAATGCCGATTGTGCGTCAGCCAATCGGCATAAGTTGCCGAGTATGGCCGATTATGTCCCTAGATGCAATATCAGAAAGGCGACGCCTGCCGAGCGGCTGCCGCCCAAATTCAGCCGCCGAAAGCTGTTTCAGGAGGCCCGGAGCAGCTGCTTGGGACTGCCCCGAGGTGCTCGGGAAGTGTGCCTTTCAGAGGCGACTATTAGAAGCGGTAGTCGAAGCTGGCGACCCAGGTCATCGGAGGCAGCAGGAACACATTGGTGAAGTTGCCGGATGAGGCATCGGTGAAGTAGAGCCCGGTGATGTGATCATCGTCTGCGAGGTTCTTGATCTGGAATTTGGCGTTCCAGACCTGGTCGGTGCTCTCCAGGGCAACCGAGGCATTGATGATGTCCCAGGCGGGGATCAGGTTCTGATCGCTGTTGAAGACTCGGCCGTAGAACTCGGACTGCTGGTAGTAGTCGCCGCGGATGACCAGGTTGAAGGAGTTGCTGACATCCATGGTGTACTGGGCGGCGATGCGAATGCTGGTCTCGGGCGCCTCGGCCATGCGATTGCCGGAGATGTCGGTTTCAAAGCCGACGGGGACCACGGTATTGGTGGGGTGAAAGCCCTCGGCATAAGTCACACCCGCTTCGTATCCATCAGTATCTACTCCGCCTTTGTTTTTAATAATGGGCACACGGCCTATAGCTGCGGTTGCCGCCCCACTTGGAGGGGCTGCCGCGCAAGTCAGCCCGGGATACTTGCTGATATTGGCGGCTTGGCAGGCGTAGACGGCATCGGCGCCATTAACCATGTTGTCGTCATTGAGATCCATCGTCGGGGCAATCCAAGTAGCCGCCTGCAAACCCTTGATGGTCGTCCAGCCCATCATGCCGGCAGTCGGGTTGGCGGTGTCAATGCTCTGGGTGTCAATGATTGAGGTGTCCAGCCAGGCGAAATTAAAGTCAAGGCGCAGGGCCTCGGTGGGGTATGCCACCACTTCCAGCTCAATCCCCGAGTTCTCGACATCGATGTTCTCGTTGACCGAAGTGCGGTCGACGATCTTGGAGGTCTGGTAGCCCTCGTAGTCGTAGGTGAAGTAGGTGGCATTGAGCTGGACGCGACCGTCGGCAATGGTGCTCTTGACGCCGAATTCGATCGAGGTGATGTACTCGGGATCAAACGCATCTGGGAATGCGCCGGAGCTGGAGGGCGGGTTGAGGCCGCCGGACTTATAGGAATTCGCCAGCGTGGCATAGAACATGGCGTCCTCGGCAAAGCGGTAGTCCAGACTTGCGCGCCCGGTCATCTCGCTCCAGCTGCGCGGGCGGTTCTGCTGTCTGTTAGGCTCAGAAACAGCAATCAAAGACTGAAGCCCGGCGATGATTTCCTTGTCCTCCTCGGTCTGGCGCAGCCCGACTGTCAGACGCATGTCGTCGCTGATGTCGTAATAGCCCTCGCCAAATATGGCCCAAGTGCTGACCTCGTATAAGGTCTGATTGTTGTAATAGGACAGTTCAGCAATGGTCAAGCCATTCCTATGAAGGGCGTTGTAGGTATCTTCTGGGTCTGATGCAATAGTGATGTTGTAATTACGTTTGGATGCATTGGCAGCCGTGTTGTTGTCAGCGTTGAGGCCTTGATAGGCCACTGTGGCAAAGTGTGCCAGCGAGTTGGCATGGACTTGGTAGTCGCTGTCGGTGTCGCTCTCCATGTAGAAAAATCCGCCGATGAAGTCCCAAGGCGAATCGGGCATGTCGGTGACAAGGCGAACCTCAAAGGAGCTCAACTCGCCATCGCCATAGCTGAAGTCATTGCCATTGGGGATGTTGCTGCCCGCAACCCGGGGGTCGGGGGTTGGAGTGCCCGCAGGGAATAGCACCCCGTGAGCGTTGACGTTCAAAGTGGTCAGACCCAGCACCCCAGTAATTCCGGTCAAGCCCGCATGTCCGCTTGTAGTGGCGACACCTGTAAGAAAGGCATTGTTGGCGTAAGCCCCGGCAAGTGCAGTGTTAACCTCAGTTTTTTGCGCATCATTGGCGTCGCCAACAGTCACATATTTGTCGTCGGCACCTTTTGTGGAGCCGGTGCTGGTACCGTTGTAGTAGGCCGCCAAATCTTGATGATTGCGCGTGGTGTAGTCGTTATCCATGCAGCCCGGCCGATTGGTGCCCTCTGTCTTGGCACAGGGAACCTCCCGAGAGGGCGTTTTGGCGACACTTGCCAGACCTGCGTTGATGGCACCGATTTGACCTTCCAAGTCGGCTAGGGTCAAGAATTCTGCAGACCCGGTGTTCCAGTTGTAGTCGGTGACGCTCCAGTATTTCTGGTAGGCGTTGTGCGCGGTCAGGCTGAGCGTCATGCTGTCGGTGAGATCAAAGTCAACGTTCAGCGTGGCGCTGCGGTAGCGCGTGAACCAAGATGGGTCGGTGACTGAGGCAACCTCGCGCAGATTGGAACTGCCTTGATAAGAGCAAGCTGCCGTCGGATTGATGGTTCCGGTCGCGGCAGTACTGGTCTGAGGTGCTCTGGGGTCATTGCCAGTTCTCTTGCATCCGACAAAGCCGTCCCAATTTCCCAGGCCCGCAACATTCAGACCGACCATGGCTCTCTGACCATACAGCCCATACTGATTGGCCCAGATCTGCGCCAGCGTGGCATTGGGGTTGACCGCATCAAAGGTCTCGAGGTCGTGCCCGGCCTCGCAGCCAATGCTGAACGGCGCCGGGCGGTTGTCGGCCTTGCAGGCCTGCTTGGAGGTGCGCATGCGCGTGTCGTCCTCCTCAAAGTAGTCGAGCACCAGGTTGGCGTCGATGCGGTCGCCCTGCCAGCGCAGCGAGAAGCGGCTGGCCGAGAGGTCGCGCCCGTCGATGGTGTTGCCGGTGTAGGTGTTCTCGGTGAAGCCATCCTGCTGGGTGACATAAGTGGCAATGCGCGCACCGAGATTTTCGGTGATGGGCAGGTTGCCGACCAGCACCGTGCGCGCCAGCCCGTCCGAGCCGATCTCCTGCGACACCGAGCCGGAGTAGCCGGCCTCCATGTCGGGCTTGGCGGTGATGAAGTTGACGATGCCGCCGGTCGAGTTGCGCCCGTAGAGCGTCCCCTGCGGGCCGCGCAGGATCTCGACCCGCTCCAGGTCGAAGAACTCCAGCAGCAGGATGGGCGAGCTCTGGGCGTAGGCGCCGTTGACGTGAACCGAGGTGGCATCGTCGCCCGAGACCCCGACCACGCCCCTGGAGATGCCGCGGATCGACAGATGCGGCGTGCCAAAGTTGTAGGCGGAGAAGGTCATGTTGGGAACGGCGAACTGAATGTCGGAGATGGTCTCGATGCCCTCCCGCTCCAGAGCGGCATCGTCGAAGGCGTTGATGGCGGCGGCGGTGTCCTGAACCGAGGCTTCCCGCTTCTCGGCGGTGACGATGATCTCCTCCATGTAGACCCCGCCGCTTCGGGAGGAGGCAGCCCTTCGGGCCGGGGCGGGAGTTTCCTCCTCCTGCATCTCCCGCATCTGCGGCTGGGACGGTTCATTCATCGAACCCTCCTGCATCTCGTCCGGTGCATCCATCATGGGGGGGGCTTGCTCGGCGCCACCCTGCCCCCAAGATATTGAACTGAGCAGCAGCCCCAAAAATAGCGCCGTGACCCAGTGAGTCAACTTCCCGTTCCGTTCGAATTGATCCATTTCATTCCCTCCCCTATTGAGAAAACTCGGCGGTTCTGCCGTTGTGTCGTGCCCCTTTTTGGAGCGCGCTGCCCCAGCTGACTGCGGCAAGTTTCGGAGTATGCAACATTACGACTCGATAAGCAATGCCAAAGCGGGCGCTGGAGCGCTCAGAAAAACGACCGGTTTGTGGCACACTTCGCCCGCTCTGAGAGTGCATGATTCCTGTGTTGCTCTGTATCGCCTCCATCGCAGGCCTGCGCAATATGCGGGGGTGCGCCCATGCGTGACGGCGTCGCCCTAAGCGATAAATACCTTCTGGAGACCGGTCAGGCCTACATGACCGGCGTGCAGGCGCTTGTGCGTCTGCCCCTGCTGCAGCGGCGCCTCGACCGGCTGGCGGGGCACAGCACCGCCGGATTCATCTCGGGCTATCGGGGCTCGCCGCTGGGTTCCTACGACAAGCAGCTGATGCAGGTGGCCGACCTGCTCGAGCAGCACGACATCGTCTTCAAGCCCGGGGTCAACGAGGATCTCGGCGCCACCGCAGTCTGGGGCACGCAGCACGTCCCGCTGTTTGAGGGCGCCCGGTGCGACGGGGTCTTCGGCATCTGGTACGGCAAGGGACCCGGCGTCGACCGCACCGGAGATGTCTTCAAGCACGCCAACATGGCCGGAACCTCCCCGCTCGGCGGCGTGCTGGCGGTGGCCGGCGACGACCTGGCCTGCAAGTCCTCGACCATGCCCAACCAGAGCGAGTTCTCCTTCATGGACGCCGAGATCCCGGCGCTGGTGCCGAGCACCGTCGGCGAGCTGATAGAGATGGGGGTGCGCGGCTTTGCCCTGTCGCGCTACGCCGGCTGCTGGGTGGGGCTGAAAACCATCTCCGACATCATGGACGCCGCCGCCAGCGTGCCGCTGCACGGCGCCGAACACTTTGGCTGCACCACCCCCGATCTGGAATTGCCGCAGGGCGGCCTGCACATCCGCCCGAACGACAGCGGCGAGGCGCAGGAGGCGCGCCACCGCCACCATCGGCTGCCGGCGGTGCAGGCGTTCGCGCGCGTCAACCAGATCGACCGCCTGGCGCTCGACTCACCCCGGGCGCGGCTCGGCATCGCCGCCAGCGGCAAGGGGTTTCTGCACGTGCTCGACTCGCTGCGGCTGCTGGGCATCTCCGAGGCCGAGGCGCTCTCGCTCGGGCTGCGGATATGGAAGGTCGGGCTGGTCTGGCCGCTCGACGCCGAGGGCGCCCGCGCATTTGCCGGCGGGCTGGAATCGGTGCTGGTGGTCGAGGAGCGCCGGGATGTCATCGAGCACCAGCTCAAGGCGGCGCTCTACGCCCTGCCCGACGGGCAGCGCCCGCGCATCTCCGGCAAGCACGACGAGAGCGGCGCCCCGCTGCTGCGCGACATATTGGATCTCAACACCGCGCGGGTGGCGCTGGCGATCTTCAACTGGCTGCCGGCATCGGCGCGCACCGAGGCGCGCAGCCAGGTCGCCGCGCACCTGGCCGAGCGCTTCGCACAGCTCGACAGGCAGGAGGTGCTGCACGTGCGGGCGCCGTACTTCTGCGCCGGCTGCCCGCACAACCACTCCACCAAAGTCCCCGAGGGGTCGCGCGCGCTGGCCGGCGTCGGCTGCCACTACATGGCCAGGTGGATGGACCGGGAGACCGAGTTCTACAGCCACATGGGGGGCGAGGGCATTACCTGGATGGGTCAGCAGCCGTTCACCGACGAGCCGCACATATTTGCCAACCTGGGCGACGGGACCTACTTCCACTCGGGCCTGCTGGCCATACGCCAGGCGGTGGCGGCCAACCTGCCCATTACCTATAAGGTGCTCTACAACGACGCCGTGGCCATGACCGGCGGGCAGAGCATCGACGGTTCGCTCACCCCGCTGGACGTGGTCCACCAGGTGCGCGCCGAGGGCGTGGAGAAGGTCGTCATGGTGTCCGACGACCCAAAGCGCTGGCGCAGCGAGCGGGCGCTGCCGGCCGACGTCACGGTCCACCACCGGGACGACCTGGCCGAGGTGCAGGAGACCCTGCGCGCCTACCCCGGCGTGTCGGTCATGGTCTACGACCAGGTCTGCGCCACCGAGAACCGCCGGCGGCGCAAGCGCGGCATCGCCGCCCCGGCGACCGAGCGCTTCTGGATCAACCCCGAGGTCTGCGAGGGCTGCGGCGACTGCTCGGTGCAGTCCAACTGCATCGCCATCGAGCCGCTTGCAACCGAGCTCGGCACCAAGCGCACCATCAACCAGTCGGCCTGCAACATCGACGCCTCGTGCGCGCGCGGGTTCTGCCCGAGCTTCGTGTCGGTCGAGGGCGCCGCCCCGCGCCGCAGCGCCGGCGGGGACATCGACAGCCTGCTGGCCGACCTGCCCGACGCCGAAGTCCCCGAGCTGGGGGAGGCGCCGTTCAACATCCTGCTGACCGGGATCGGCGGGCTGGGGGTGACCTCGCTGAGCGGCATCCTCGGAATGGCCGCGCACATCGACGAGCTGGAGATCTCCTCGGTCGATCAGATCGGCCTGGCGCAGCGGGGCGGCGACATCCACGCCCACCTGCGGCTGGCGCGCCGGGGTGCGGACATCTGCGGGCCGCGCATTCCGCTGGGCGAGGCCGACACCATCATCGCCGCCGATGCCGTCACCGCGCACGGGCGCACCTGCCTGCCGCTGTGCCACCCGGAGCGCACGCGCTGCGTGCTCAACAGCGCCCTCATGCCGACCGCCGAATTCACGCTCAACAACTCGGTCATCTACCGCAGCGATGACATGCGCTCGGCGATCGAGCGCACGACCCTGCAGCTCGACACGCTGGACGCCGGCGCTCTGGCGCAGAGACTGCTGGGCGACGGCGTCTACATCAACATGATCCTGCTGGGGGCGGCCTGGCAGCAGGGGGCGGTGCCGCTGTCGCACCGGGCGATCGAGTGCGCCATCGACATCAACGGCATCGCCGTCGAAAACAATCAGCGCGCCTTCTCGCTGGGGCGCGCCTGGGCGCTCGGGCGCCTGGACTCAACCGCCGCCTCCGGTTCCTCTGCCGATGCCTCGCCGTTTGACCTGAGCGGTTTCGTCCGGCAGCGCACGGCCGACCTCGCCGCCTATCAGGACCACGACTACGCCGAGGACTACCGGCAGCTCATCGCCATTGCGGCCGAGGCCGAGCGCGACGCCGGCGGCGACGGGCGCTTTGCCGAGGCGGTGGCGCGCGCCTACTTCAAGCTGAAGGCCTATAAAGATGAATACGAAATTGCCCGGATGTACTCGGACCCGGCATTTCGCCGGCGGCTGGACGAGGCCTTTGAGGGCGTCGGGCGCGTCAGCCTGCACCTGGCCCCGCCGCTGATCGCCCGGCGCGATGCCGTCACCGGGGTGCCTCGCAAGATGCGCTTTGGCGCCTGGATATTTCCGGTTCTCGAGGGGCTGGTGCGGCTGAAGTTTCTGCGCGGGACGGCGCTGGACCCCTTCGGCTACACCCTCGAAAGGCGCACCGAAAGACGGCTGGTGCGCGAGTACGCCCAGGACATCCGCAAGCTCTGCACCGAGCTGGACGGCAAAAACCTGCCGGCCGCGGCGGCCATCGCCGAGCTGCCGCTGAGCATCCGCGGCTTCGGCCACGTCAAGATGGCGGCCATCGAGCACTACCAAATCCGGCGGGAGGAGCTCATGCGGCAGCGCGAGATCGCCGAGCCGGTTGAGGTTGAGGTCTGACAAGGCCGTCCCTATTAATTAATATGCCCCGCCATTCCGCCAGAGAATGCACAAGATGAACACTCGCCGTTCGCCGGAGTTTTTCCAAGATCTGGTGCGCAATCTGCGGAGGCAGTCCGAGAATGAGTGTCTTGAATTCAAACGCGACTTAAAAAACCCCGATGAGATAGGCGAGTACATCTCGGCGCTGTCCAATTCGGCGGCGCTGCTGGACAAGCCCCAAGCCTATCTGATCTGGGGAATCGACGATCAAAGCCACGAGGTGATCGGCACCCGGTTCAATCCGGCAGGGGAAAAAATTGGGAATGAATCGCTCGTCAGCTGGCTTCAGCGATTGCTTGACCCGTCCATTCATTTTCAATTTCATCAAATTGATGTCGAGGGCAGGCCGGTCGTCCTGCTGGAAATCGATCCCGCATTTCCGTATCCGGTGCGCTTCAAGAAAAATGAATTTATTCGGATTGATTCATCCAAACAGAATCTAAGGGAGCATCGCGAAAAAGAGCGGGAGCTCTGGCGCGCATTTGAGCGGCAAGAATATGAACAAAAGATCGCGGCGGAGCACGTCAAGTCCGACAGGGTGCTGGAGCTGCTCGACTTTGAGGCCTACTTCAGGCTGCTCAATCTGCCCTGCCCGGAGGCGCGGGATGCCATCCTGGACACTCTCGAAAAAGACGGCCTCATCCGGCAAAACAGCGCCGGCGGCTGGGATGTTTTCAACCTGGGCGCCCTGCTGCTCGCCAGAACGCTGGCCGACTTTCCCAGCCTACAGCGCAAGGCCGTTCGCATCATTCGCTACAAAGGGCGCAGCCCCTCGTCGGGCGCTTTTGAAGAGAAAACCGTGAGCAAGGGGTTTGCCAACGGCTTTGAGGAGATGGTGGATGCGGTGATGAGCCAGATTCCCGCCAATGAGGTGATCCGACAGACCCTGCGGGAAACCATTCCGATCTTCCCCAAACTGGCGGTTCGGGAATTGGTGGCCAATGCCCTGATTCATCAGGATCTGTCGGCCACGGGAGCGAGCCCGATCGTCACCATTTTTGAAAACCGAATGGAGGTCACCAACCCCGGGCCGCCGCTGGTGGAGCTGGAGCGCTTCATTGACGCCCCGCCCAAGTCGCGAAATGAAAAGCTGGCCAAAATGATGGTGCGCTTCGGCATCTGCGAGGAGCAGGGCAGCGGCATCGACAAAGTTGTCGAGGAGATCGAGCTTTTTCAGCTGCCCGCACCCTCCTTTGAGGCGCCCAATCGCTCCACGCGGGTGCGGCTATACGCCTACCGCCCGCTGAAGGACTTAGACAAGAAAGAGCGCATCAGCGCCTGCTACCTGCACGCCTGCCTGAAACGGGTCGCAGGGGACTACCTGACCAACACCTCGCTGAGGCAGCGCTTTAAGGTTGAGCGGCAAAACAGAGCCATCATTTCCAGGTGCATCCGAGATGCCGTCGAGGCCGGAGAGATCAAACCCCTTAAAAAAGATGCCCCGAAAAGTTTGATGAAATACGTGCCCTTCTGGGTGTAGCCCTCGACTCATTAAACCCCTCCCGATGCCAAACGCCCTATTGACGGGCATTTGATTGATGGCGATATAGCCCAGTGTCCCAGCGGCCTCTGCCTATTGACGGGCATTTGATTGGCGGCGATATAGCCCAGTGTTTCAGCGGCCTCTGCCTATTGACGGGCATTTGATTGACGGCGATACAGACCAGTGTCCCAGCGGCCTCT
>MEIF01000110.1 GCA_001750645.1 Gammaproteobacteria bacterium AqS3 | reverse complement strand
TGACGGGCTCGGGATCGTCCCAGTTGTCGGCGGTGAAGGTCAGCTCGTCCTGGTTGCCGGCGGTGCTGCCGTCGGTGTCGAATGTCACATCGGAGTTGCTGGACGCCAGCGTGACCGTGACGCTCTCCGACGGCTCACTGGCCAGCCTGACCCTGAAGGTGGCTCTGTTGCCCTCGGTCACCTTGAGGCCGGTCAGCTCGGTGTCGTCGCCCGAGTCGAGGAGCTTGAAGCCGGCGGTGTCCGTCTCGGTGACGGTGACCATCAGGCTGCTTTTGAAGTTGCCGTAGCTGTCGCCCGAGGTGCTCACTTCTATCGTCGCGGTGTCGACCACGGCGTCGGCGTCCTCGGCGGCATTGACCGTGACGGTCTGGGGATCGTCCCAGTCGGTGGTCGTGAAGGTCAGCTCGTCCTGGTTGCCCGTAGTGGCGGAGTCGGTGTCGACGGTGATGTCGGAGTTGGTCGTCCCGGTCTGCACCAGCGTCACCGTGACGTTGTCCGAGGGCTCGCTGGTCAGTGCCACGGTAAAGGTTTTGCTGCGGCCCTCGGCCACGGTCAGCGACGCCGGCATCAGATCAAACCGACCGTCGTCGTCGGTCACGGTCACCGTCACGCTGGCGGTCTTGCCGTCGTAGCCGCCGCCCTCGGCACTCAAGTTGATCGTCGCCATGTCGTTGTCGGTGTCGGAGTCCTCGGCGGCACTGATCGTGACGGTCTTGGGGCCCCAGTCGGTGGTCGTAAAGGTCAGCTCGTCCTGGTTGCCGGCGGTTTTGTCATCGGTGTCAAATGTCACGTCGGTACTGGATGCGCCGGTTCGCGCCAGCCTCACTGTGACTTCGTCCGAGGGCTGGCTGTCCAGCGCAACGGTGAAGGTGTTGTCGGATCCCTCGGTCACCGTCAGCGTGCTCATCGAGACATTCAGCTCGACCTCGTCGTCGTCCTCGACGCTGACATCCAGGCTGCCGGTGACACGACTGTAGCCGCCGCCCGAGGCGGTCAGTCTGATGGTCGCCGAGTCGTCGTCGGTGTCGCCGTCGGAGGCGGCTCTGACCGTGACGGTCTGGGGGTCTTCCCAGTTGCCGGTCGTGAAGGTCAGGGTGCTCTGGTCGCCGTTCGAGTCGTCGTTGTCTGTGTCAAACGTCACGTCGGTGTTGGTCGTCCCGGTCTGCGCCAGCGTCACGGTGACGTTCGCCGAGGGCTGGCTGGTCAGCCTGACCGTGAAGGTCTCCTCTTCGCCCTCGTCGACATCCAGCATCCCATCGGTCTCGGAGAGCTCGAAGCCGTCGTCGTCGTCCACCGCCACCGACACGCTGCCGGTTTTGTTCTCGTAGTCGCCGCCCGCAGCCGTCAGATTGATCGTCGCCGTGTCATCGTCGCCGTCGTCGTCATCGACGGCGCTGACCGTGACGGTCTGCGCCGTGCTCCAGTTGCTCGTCGTGAAGGTCAGCTCGCTCTGGTCGCCGCTGGCGGCGGTGTCGGTGTCAATCGTCACGTCGTCATTGGTGCTGTCATCCGGCTGCGCCAGCGTCACCTTGACGGTCGCCGAGGGCTCGCTGGTCAGCACCACCGTGAAGGTCGCCTCGTCGTCCTCGTCGATTTCGATGCTGCTCTCAGAGATATCCAAGCCGGCGCTGTCGTTCTCGGTCACGCTCACCGACACGCTGCCCTCGACGTTGTCATAGCCGCCGCCGGCAGCCGTCAGCTTGATCGTCGCCGTGTCAACCAGGGCGTCGTCGTCATCGGCGGCGCTGACCTTGACGGTCTGGGTTTGATCCCAGTTGCCGGTGGTGAAGGTCAGCGAGGTGTCGTCCACAGTCACGTCAATGTTGGTCGGCTGCACCAGCGTCACCGTCACGCTCGCCGAGGGTTGGGTCTTCAGCCTGACCGTGAAGTCCTCATCGCCGTCCTCGGCCACGGTCAGCGAGGCCGGGGACAAGATCAGCTCCGGCGGCGGATCGTCGTCCCTGACCTGCACCGGGATGGTGAGGGTTCCGTCAGAGGTTCTGTAGTTTTCTCTGTAGTTGTCATCTCTGCTGGCAACGATGTTGATCGTGGCGTTTTTGACGGCGCCGGTGAATGTGCCGTCATCGACCGGCGTGATGGTTAAGTCCTGATCGTCACTCCATATCAGACCCTGGTTGTCATGGCTGTCAAAAACCAAGGAGCTCGGGGCGACTGTGAACACGCTCGGGTCGGATGAGGTGATTGTTAAATTGACGTTAAATTGGAAGGTTCCGGTAAACCTCGGCTGCTCCGACAGCCTCACCCCCACCGTCACCGCCGAGTCGTCCTCGTCGACCACCACGGGCGAGCGGGACGGGACGATGTTGGGCTTGCCGGTGTCGATGACGGTGACGCCGTAACTGGCGGTGACCCCGGCGAAGTCCCCGCCCGAGGCACTCAGCGTGACCTCGGCGGTGTCGTTGTCGGTGTCCGAGTCATCGCCCAAGACGGTGTAAAAAGTCTGGGCGGTGTTCCAGTTGGCGCGCGTGAAGCTCAGCGAGGTGATGGCGGTGCTGCCGGCTGCGTCCGAGGCGAAGGTCACATCGGAGTTGTCCGAGGCCAGCGCCACCGTCACGCCGGCGGAGGGTCGGCGGGACAGGGCGATGCGGCGGGCGATGGCTGAGCCCTCGGTGGCGGCGATGCCGGCCAAGGTCACGGGGTTGAAGTTCGCCGGGACCCCGTCGATGTCGTCGTCGTCCCGCACGGTGATCGTGACGCTGCCGGTGATGCCGGCGTAGCCGCCGCCCGAGGCTGTCAGGTCGATGGTTGCGGTGTCGTCCCCGGCGTCGGCGTCATCGGCCGCGCGCACCGTGACAGGCTGATCCGTGTTCCAGTTGGCAGTGGTGAAGGTCAGCGAGGTCGGGTCAAATGTCACATCGGCGTTGGCGGTGCCGTCAGTCGGCTGGGCCAGCCTCACCGTGACGTCGTCCAGGGGCTGGCCCGTCAGCCTGACCATGAAGTCTGCGCTGTCGTCCTCGTCCACGTTCAGGCTTGTCGTGGAAAGCGTCAGACCCGCCGTTTCATCATCGTCGATGGAAACGGCCTTGGTGACGCTTGAGGCGGTGATGCCGCCGCTGGCGGAGAGGGTGATGCTGTCGGTGTCGTCGATGGCGTCGGTGTCTTGAGCCGCCGTGACGGTGACGCTCTGGGCGGTGCTCCAGTTGGCGGTGGTGAAGGTCAGCGAGGCCGGGGAGAGGGTGATGTCCGAGTTGGTCTTTGCCAGCGAAATGGTGGCGTTGCGGGTCGGGGCGGCGGAAAGCCTGACTGAGAAATTGCCCGATGCACCCTCGTTGATATTCAGCGCCCCCGACGGGGAAACCTGTATCGATCCCGAGGAAGGGTCGAGCAGATCGGGATAGACTATCGTGAGACCGCCATCACCTATCGTGGACCCGCCACCACCGCAGTCCGGTGTGGTCACTGCCGGACATGATTCATAGCCGGACTCTGCTTGATGAGTGGCGTTTTCATAATGAATACAAATTTTTGCCGGCAGAAAGTTTGCGAGCCCTAAATATCCGCCAGACGACGAGAGTCTTGGATTTATTACCACAGAGGGATTAGTACTCAAACCACAAGTACCACTTGTTGTTCCACCCATAATGACGGCGCGAAGTCTCTGCCCACATTCATTCACAGCCCTCCCTTCGTTGTCAAAAGAAAAACAATCATTGATAAAGGTTCTCTGCTCCGCTTCATCATCATCGCTGATGGAAACAGCCTTGGTGACGCTTGAGGCGGTAATGCCACCGCTGGCGGAGAGGGTGATGGTGTCGGTGTCGTCGGTGGCGCCGGCATCCTGAGATACCGTGACGGTGACCGTCTGGGCGATGTTCCAGTTGCTGGTGGTGAAGGTCAGCGAGGTCGGGGTGAGGGTGACGTCTGAATTGGTCTTTGCCAGCGAGATGACCGCATTTCGGCTCGGGGCGGCGGAGAGGCTGACCGAGAAGGTGCCCGAACGACCTTCGTCTACCGTCAGGGTTCCAGCCGGGACTTGAATGGACCCCGAGGTGGGAAGCAAATCGGGATAGACTATCGTGAGACCGTCATCAGCTATCGTGGACCCGCCATCACCGCAGTCCGGTGTGGTCACTGTCGGACATGATTCATAGCCGGACTCTGCTTGATGAGTGGCATTTTCATATTGAATGCAAACTTTTGCTGGCAGAAAAGCTACGAGCCCGAAATATACGGATGTGCCGCGCCCTGAGCGTCCTGGATTAATTCCCGTATTAGGAGCACTACTCAACTGACAAACACCATTTACTGTTCCACCCACAAAGAGGGCTAGAAGTCTCTGCCCACATTCATTCACAGTCCCCCCTTCACTGTCAAAGGAAAAACAATCGGCGGCATGGGTTCTCTGCTCTGCAAATACGGGGGGCGTGTAGAGAGTCAATAGCACCACAAAGATTAAAAAGACGGCTCGAATGAGCCAGGAACCAGCGCAAAAGATGGGATGAAAACTCTGCCGGACTGGGGCTGTCGAAAAAGCCCCCGACGGCGGCGCTGAAAATCCGCCTGATGCGGCGGGCGAGGGCCGCTTTAGATCAGTGTCTGACTGGGTTCTAG
>MEIF01000109.1 GCA_001750645.1 Gammaproteobacteria bacterium AqS3 | reverse complement strand
ACAGGGCTCCCATGCCTATCATAAACTGTCCATCTCTGCTTCTTCCAAACATCTCCTTTTGCCATGATAACATCTCCTATCGATTATGGAGCGGTTCCATGCGGAAAAAACTGGATGCTCGCGCCGGGGTAGCTACTATTCACAAGGTCCATAGCAGTTTCATAGTCCCTTGCGGAATCAACATGATATCCGCCGGCATAGACAATTCTGTACACATTTGGCATGACAATATCTCCTATATAGTCAGAAAGTTCCAATATCGCGGGTGATCGTAAGCCCCCATCCGCCACCGGATTCGAGCATATATTTGTGCATGGTCGCCTTCGCCAGCGTGGAAAACGATTTCAGATGATCTCCGGCCGGACCTCGAACGCTGTAATAAACAGTCATGATATGTCCCTTTTTTACTATATATCTATATGCTGAATATCGTCTGATTATACCACATAACGGATAAAAATGCAAACCTAATCTTCGAACAACGCGCATTGTTGATTGGTCGGATAATGGTTTTTGATCCAAACGACTTCCGTCCGTTGGGGATCACACCCGCGCTGGGCGACATAGGCATTGTTGATGATATGCTCCTTGCGTGTCCATGATTTGTACAGATCATCGTACAAATCGGAACGATGTCCGCAAACGACTGCATTCGCCGGCGACTGATCGAGCATTCGAAACAACCGCTCGTGCTCGTCGTCAGTCATATCATGGGCATACGCCGATCCGTTTCGAGTCGAGTTCAAATACGGGGGATCGACGAAGAAAAAGTTATCGGGATGGGATTCTTTTTCGATCAAATCGTGAAACGGCTTGTTTTCGATCTCGATATGTTGGAGTCTCCGAACGACTTCTTCGAGTCCTTTGACGCGGGCGAAGACATAACCGGCACGGCTTTTCTTTGACTCGAGGCTTCCGCCAAGCCATGAACAACGCCCTTTCAATCCGTAGTTGTTGAATGATTGCGTCATCCGAACAAAAAATCGGCGCGCGTTTTCGACAGGATAGTCGGAATATTCCCACGCGGCAAGATGCTCATCTCGCGCGACGGGGGTCAGTTCGATCAGTCTGATCAGCTCTTCGGAATCGTCTCGTAAAACCTTGAAGAAATTGACGACATTTCGATCTATATCATTCCAAACGACGCGCTTATACCGATCCACCACGTTCAACGACACCACGCCCGATCCGCCGAAGACATCGACAAATGAAAACGACTTTGGGAATTGGTTGATTAGCCATGAGAGTATTTGCACCTTGCCGCCATAGTAGCGAAAAGGGTAAACGGCGGATTGGCGCATCAGAAAAAGTCGGGATCGTCCTGATCCGACAATTCCGCCAGTTTGTCGGCATACATTCGCATCATAGACTCGTGATCGTCGATATATCTGCCGATCGCTTCGGTCAGTTCTTCATGGCAATCCACCAAGCGAGAAACATCTTCCGTTTCGATTTCACCTGATTCGTCTTCGATGATCGAAACGGCGATGTCAAGTTTCGACATCTTTTCGGACAAATAATCGGGGATGTTTCTCATGACTGTCTCCTAATTTTTCGCCCATGCGGCGCAAGGTTCCAAATACCGCCGCACCATATCATACGCGGGATCGAAGTCGCCGAAATCGTAAAAAAACTCAGGCTCTTCGACGAGTCTGCCGATCACGCATCCCATTTCATCCAACAAATCGATTGCGATATTGTCATGCACATATCGCTGCTCGAATGTCTCGTTTTCCATGTAATATTTGATGTTTTCCCAAGCGTCAAGAAAATCGGCTCGTATCGCAAAATCGATATTGCTTTCATTCAGCAACTTTTCGACTTCATGGTTCATTACGGTCAAGATGGTCTGTTTTCTGCGCTTGTTGATCATGATCGTTCCCTCGCGGTCGGACTTCGACGGTGTAGTTGGCGGACGCCCACGGGTCTAACCAAGTATCTCGCGTCACATCGGGATCGAGATACCCGACTATGTATCTATACGCTTGGTCGGCGGTGCGAAACCATAGCGCATCATCGAGATTTGTCAGGCATCGTTCATGGACGAGATAGTTGGTTTCTTTCATTGTCATGTCTCCAGTCGAATCACGCGATTGTCCCCGTGCTTCCGAATCCGCCTGCGCCTCGGGCGGTCGGGGGCACTTGCGCCGCCGCGTCGATTTCGACCAGTTCGACTTGGTGCACCGAAACGAAAACGAGTTGGGCGATTCGTTCATACGGGGCGATGATGTAATTTTGATCGCTTCGGTTCCAAAGCGGTATTTGGAGTTCGCCTTGGTAATCGGAATCGATCAGCCCGATCGTGTTCGCCATGACGATCCCGTGCCGATAGCCCAGCCCTGATCTCGGCAATATCATCGCGGCGATCGATGATGATTTCATGTGGATAGTGATCCCGCTTGGCACCATCCCCGTTGCGCCGGCGGCCAACAACTGGTTGATTTTGATGTTTGCGCGTAGGTCCATGCCCGCCGAGCCTGGGGTTGCGTATTGCGGCAACGGGAGATTCGGATTGGCTCTTTGGATTTCAACTTTCATGACAGGCTTCATCCTCCGGCGGGCGAATATGATTCCAATAGCGGTTGGTCTCGATTCCGGCTTGTCTTGCCAAGCATTTTGTGCATCTCGCTTTGTAAGTCCCGTCCGACTTTTCCGCTTTGATGTTTCCGCATTGATGGATGCACTTATGCTCTCGACAAAACTCGTATTCGATGCGTTCGCCGTCTTTGAAACGCTTGGCAACTTTGTTTTCGCACCCAGCGACTTTGCAAATCGTCATGATCATTCGCTCTCGTTGGTTTTCCAGATTTTGCTTTCCCTTTTTTTCAAATCATCGAGCAAGTACACCTTCGCAATGTCTTGCACCCCTCGATTGTCGGTCATCTTATCGATCAGTTCGCACAGATCATCGAATTCATCGGATTTCATGATAGATCGTTCCCTCCAAGTTGGCGTGAAGTTCGGCTTGTTCGACTCTTGCGCGTCGATTGTACATATCTTCGCTGCCGGTTTCGGTGATCAACAACGATGCGATGAGAAATAGCGTCATGACAAATTCTCCCCGCAATGAGACGGCGCGCCCAGCGTTTTACGCCTTTCGGCGGTGAGTGTCCAGTCAGGATCCGGTTCGATGATGTCGGCTTCGATATCGTCGAGTGCGGCACACACGATAGACTCGTGCAATGCGCGGGCACGCGCGATCGCCGCTTCGGAATGGCCTTTTTTCGTTTTCCAACGATGGATGAATCGTTTCCCTTTGCTTCGGTTCGCGCTTCGATCCGACCAAAAAAGATTGCGTTGGTGATCGATGATCGCGGGGATATTCAAACCGGCGTCTTTCCAGACTTGTTTCGCCACCAAGTGCTCCAAGTCGAGCACGGAAAAATCGCACGGCAACGCGTCACCTGTCAACGGATCGATTCCGGCTTGGACAAATGCGTGTTGGTAGATTTCGCCGAAAAGCGGGTCTCGCCATCTGAGCCGGCGGAGCCCTTTCGACTTGGATTTGTGATTGGGCTTGAAGAACGCGCATCGGGGGGTTTCGATGCGGTCGGAGTATTCGTAGATGTGCGCTTCGCTTTCGCCGATGATCCGAATCGTCGGTTTTTCGGCGGGGGAAGCCTCGACCGTCGCGAAAAAGGCGAAGGCAACCACCAAAAGCACCGCGGAGACGATCACCGCGATCTTTTCGAAGTTTTTCATAGCGTCTCTCCATTGGCGATGACTCATCCACCGGCTGGCCGGACTCTCCCGGATGAGTTTGAAAAGCGAAAAGGGTGCCGCCATCGGACTCGCCAGAATCCGTGGCGGCGGACGGGAGCACATGGAGAGTATATGTGCTTCCCGCCACAAAGCGGCTTGCGCGGCTGGCGACCTCGCGTCAAGCGGTGTCAGATTCGATACGGACGGACATTCGTGAAATGCAGTCCGATTTCTTCGTCGAAATCAAGCGTCGCTCGCATTATAACGATTTCCAATTCGATCGTCGGGTCTTTTTCTTTCAAACCCTCGAAATAACTCTTTGCCTCTTCGAAAACCGGAAAATGCTCGCCGCAGCCAGGATTCTTTTTGTTCCGAACGAGGTAGATGACAATATCATCGCCCGCGTTATCGGCCATTCTCAGATTCCGCAAATAACGAAAGGTGAAAGGGATTCCATTTTCCCCCATCTTCCGCGATGAGAATGTGATCATCCTTCGCATTCGCGCATCCATTTGTCGCCGTAATGCTTCAAAAACTCAGCCCCGATCGAGTGAATCTGTTCGATGGTTTCGCCGTTGCCCGCGCCGTATCGGGCAGCAACTTCGATTCGCCCGCGATTCTCGATCAGCCGGAGCAACTGTTCGACGGATGCCATACTCGTTTTGATGATGATGTCTTCGCCGCCGTTGGCATATTGCCAACTGTCTTTCGGCAACCACATCTGGGACATCGGCAATCTTACCTCAACTTTCGGATATGCGTGATGATTGTACGAAACGGAATCCGGGGTTCGGATGTGAATCTCGAGCGACATGTCGGATTTATAACACAAAACCGACATGAGCGGATACCGGCTTTCCATATTACCATAATGCGCC
>MEIF01000108.1 GCA_001750645.1 Gammaproteobacteria bacterium AqS3 | reverse complement strand
ATCGTTCATTGCTCGGCTCCTGCAAAGTTTTTGTAGTAGGGGACGCTGCTCCAGACGCTGTCCGGGGGCGGCAGGGTCTCTCGCTTCTTGAAGCCGCAGATAGCGACGCCGGCGGCACAGGCGTAGCGCACGTCAAGGTTGCGCGCAAAGCGCCCGCCGACGATCTTCAGCTGGGGGCTGCCCAGGCGCATGTTGGACACGCTCGAGCCCAGGCGGTCCTCGGCGGTGGAGAGCACCCCCTCGACCTGGGCGCCGGCGCCGGTCAGCACCATCATGGGGTGCTCGATTTCGTGCGGCATCTGGCTGATCTGGCGGCGCACCCGCTCAAACAGCTGCTGGTAGGCCGACTGCACGGTTTCGGCCAGCGTCTGGCGCTTGATCTTGACCCGCTTGTGGTCGCGCTCGTCGCCGCACACGGGCTTCATCTCCAGCGGCGACTGATCGGCCAGGTCGACGCTGGTGCAGCCGTAGCTGAACAGCACGCGCTCGCCCTCGCTCAGGCTGACGGCGTGGCGCTGGGCGATGCGCTCGGCGATCTTGCGCGCCCCGAAGTCGATCGAGGACATGGCGCGCAGGTGGCCGCCCTGGTAGATCGCAATCCCGCACGCCGAGGGGCCGATGTCGATCAGCACGGTGCCGATCTTGCGCTCGTCATCGGTCAGCAGGCACTGGCCGACCGCAACAGCCGTCGGAAAAAACCCGCCGATCTCGAGGCTGGCGTCGCGCACCACGCCGATGAGGTTGTTGAGCACCGATTTGCGCGCCAGCGCCGCGCTGCTGTGCAGCGTCAGCGAGCGGGTGCTGGTGCGCTCGGGGTCGCCGCGGATGAGGCTGCCCTCGTCATTGCTGTAGAACATCCGGTCGCTGTGGAACACCACCTCGCCGCCCCGCTTCTGGCGGAAAATGTCGCGCTCGAGCTGCTCGATGTCGCGCCGGGTGGCGATCTGGCGGTCCTCGCCGCCGAGATCCAGATCCACCAGGCGCCTCAGCAGCGACTGCCCGCGCACCGGGCGGGTCGAGGTGCGCCCGTACTCCAGGGTGCAGCCCTGGGTGTCGACGTTGCAGTAGACGTGCTGGATGTCGCGCCGGGCCTTGCGGCCGGCCTCTTCGCAGACCGCCCCGATGGCCTCGGTCAGCCTGCGCACGTCTCCCGGTATGCCCTCCTCGAGATGCGGCCCCTCCTGCTCGGTGCAGGCCAGCACGTCGAACGAGCGGCTCGTGTTGAAGAAGCGCAGCACCACGGCGCGCACCCAGCCCGGGCTGATCTCAACCCCGACGGTGAACTGCTCAAAGCGCGACTGCATCAGGGCGCCCCTCCCTGCTGCGGGGCGGGGCGCACGGCCATCGCCCGGTCGTAGTCGAGCCGGATCTCCTCCGGGGCCAGCCGCTCAAGGTCGAGCGAGGCGAAGCGGTGCAGGCGCGCCAGCTTGACGGCGGGGTCGCCGACGCCGAAGACGATGCGCAGCCCGCTGTCGAATTCCGCGCGCAGCCCCTCGAGGCGGTCCCGCCGCAGCCGGCCCAGCTCGCCCCAGCCGGCCGAGCGCCCGAGGCTGCGCAGCTGCCGGAAGATCCGGTGCTGCTCGAGGACGTCGTCGCCGGGCAGGGTGATGAGCAGCGGCAGGTCCTGGGGCGTCTCGGCGGTGCGGAATATCCGCCCCGAGGCGCTGATCATGCCGCCGTCGGCGAGGCGCACCTCGGGGCGGTGCACCCGCAGGACGATGCGGGCGCGCTCGAGGCTCTCCAAGCGGGTCTGCACCGAGCTGACCCAGTCGGCGGCCAGGGCGTGGTCGTGCAGCTCCCTGAGCGAGGCGCCGTCCTGGGCGAGCCGGTCGAGGCTGCGGGTGACGGCGTCGATGTCCAGGCGCTCACCGCAGCACTCGACCTCGACGACGACGCTCAGCGGCGGGTGCAGCGCCAGCCAGAGCGCCAGCGCCAGTCCCAGCCCGGCGCTCCAGAGCAGCACGGCGAGCACGGAGCCGCTCACGGGGCGTTCTCGGTGCGGGGGTCGAGGGCGTCGGCGGCGAGCCTCAGGACGCAGCCGGCGAAGTCGATGCCGACGGCGGCGGCGGCCTTGGGCACCAGGCTGTGATCGGTCATGCCGGGGACGGTGTTGAGCTCGATCAGCTGCGGGGCGCCCGCGGCGTCGAGGATGAAGTCGACCCGGCCCCAGCTGCGGCAGCCCAGCAGCTCAAAGGCGCGCGCACCCAGCTTCTCCAATTGGTTCAGGGTCGCCTCGGGCAGCGGCGCCGGGCAGTGGTAGCCGGTGTCGCCCCGCTGGTACTTGGCGGCGTAGTCGTAGAACGCCCCGGCCGGCTCGATCAGCAGCGGCGGCAGGGTGCGCCCCTCGAGCAGGCCGACGGTGACCTCGGCGCCGGTGCAGCGCACCTCGGCCAGCACCGAGGGGCCGTACTGCGCGGCCTCGGCGTAGGCGGCGCGCACCGCCTGGGCGCCGGCGTCGGGCTCGAGCAGGGTGATGCCGAGGCTGGAGCCCTCGCGCACCGGCTTGATGCAGAGCCCCCGCCCGGCGGCCCAGTCGGGGACGGCGTCGCAGTCGGCCCCGCCGCCGAGCAGCAGCCAGTCGGGGGTCGGCAGCCCGTAGGTGCGCCAGAGCTGCTTGCTGATGTACTTGTCAAAGGCCAGCATCGAGCCCCGCGGGCCGCTGCCGCAGTAGGGAATGCGCAGCAGGTCCAGGGCGCTCTGGATGCGCCCGTCCTCGCCCCAGTGCCCGTGCAGCATCACCACGGCGGCGCCGAGGCCGGCGCGCATGAGGGTCTGGATCGGGTTCTCGTCGAGGTCGACCAGCACGGCGTCGACCCCGGCGCCTGTGAGCGCACCGTGCACCCGCTCGCCCGATTTCAGCGAGACCGGGCGCTCGCCGCCGTCGCCGCCGCAGAGCACGCCGATGCGCCCCAGGGCGTTGAGCTGCGAGACGGCGCGCTCGGGGTTCACGCCCCGTCCACCGCAATCCGGTGCGACAGCACCTCGATGTCGCCGGCGCCGATGGTCAGCATCACATCGCCGTCCCGCAGCACGGCGCCGAGGTCGGCGGCGAGTCCCTGGCGGCTGCTCAGCTGCAGGACTTCCGGGGCGTCGGGGCGCACCTGGAGCGCCTTGAGCAGCTCCGGGCTGCCGGCGCCGGCGATGGGGCGCTCGCCGGCGGGGTAGACGTCCAGAAGCAGCAGGGCGTCGAGCGAGCCGAGCACCTCGACGAAGCGCCCGAACAGGCTCTGCGTGCGCGAGTAGCGGTGCGGCTGGAACACGGCGACCAGGCGGCGCTCGGGCCAGACGTCGCGCACGGTCTGGAACACCGCGGCCAGCTCGGTGGGGTGGTGGCCGTAGTCGTCGAGGTGGACGATGTCGCGCTCCTCAAGGCGCGACTTGATCACCTGCAGGCGGCGGCGCACGCCGCGAAAGCCGGCCAGGGCGCTCTGGATGTGCCCGACCTCGATGCCGGCCTCCAATGCGACCGCGACCGCCGCTGCGGCGTTGCGGGCGTTGTGCGCCCCCGGGGTCGGAATGCGCACCTCGACGCGGGAGCGCCGGTCGGGGCACTCGATGCTCATCACGCCGACCGGACCCGAGTGGCTGAAGTCGACGATGCGGTAGTCGCTGTCCTCGGCAAAGCCGTAGGTGCGCACCGGGCGGGCGATGTCCCCGAGCAGCGATGCGGCTCCGGCATCGTCGCTGCAGAGCACCAGCAGGCCGTAGAACGGCAGGTTGTGGGTGAAGCGGAGGAAGTTCTCGCGCAGCCCCCGCAGATCGCCGCCGTGGTGCTCGAGGTGGTCGGAGTCGACGTTGGTGATGACCGCCATCCAGGGGTGGATGTGCAGGAAGCTGGAGTCGCTCTCATCGGCCTCGGCGATGAAGTACTCGCCGCGGCCCAGCCTGCCGGTGGCGCCGTGGCTCTGCAGCAGCCCGCCGATGACGAAGGTCGGGTCGAGCCCAGCCTCGGCAAAGATGACCGAGATCATGCTGGTGGTGGTGGTCTTGCCGTGGGTTCCGGCCACGGCGATGCCGCGGTAGAGGTGCATCAGATCGGCCAGCATCTCGGCGCGGCCGATCACCGGGATGCGCAGCGCGCGCGCCTGCACCAGCTCGGGGTTGGCGGGGTCGATGGCGCTCGAGGAGACCACCAGGTCGGCGCCGACGACCTGCTCGGCGGCGTGCCCGATGTGGATGCGGGCGCCCTGGCTGCGCAGGTGGTGGATGTGCACCGACTCGCGCAGGTCGGAGCCGGAGACCTCGTAGTCGAGCTGGCGCAGCAGCCCGGCAATGCCGCTCATGCCGACGCCGCCGATGCCGATCAGGTGGATGCGGTGCACCCTCGACATGTCTCCGTGGGCGTTCGAGCGGGCGCTCATGCGAACTCTCCGAGCACGGTCTGGACGATGCTCTCGACGGCGCCGGGAAGGTGGAAGGCGCGCATGGCGGCGGCGCGCTCGGCGAGCCGCTCGCGCGAGCCCAGCCAGTCCGGCAGGTGCTGCCCGAGGGACTCGGCCGAGTCGATGACGCCGCAGGGCGGGGAGACGCGCTCGGCATTGCGGCGCTGGTGATCGTCGGTGCTGAAGGGCAGCGGCCAGAGCAGCGCCGGCAGGCCGGCGGCGGCGAGCTCGCTGATCGTCATCGCCCCGGCGCGGGTGATGGCCAGGTCGGCCCAGCCGTAGGCGGAGGCCATGTCGGCGATGAAGTCCTCGACCTCGACATGCCCGACGCCGGCCTCGGCGTAGCGCACCCGCACCGCCTCGCTGCGGCCGGCGCCGCACTGGTGGCG
>MEIF01000107.1 GCA_001750645.1 Gammaproteobacteria bacterium AqS3 | reverse complement strand
TCGTGGTGGACCTGCGGGAGAACGAGCGGATCAGCCAGCTGCAGGTGAAGATCAGCCACTCCCTGCGCATGCTCGAAAGCGGCGACTACGGCATCTGCGAGGACTGCGGGGTGCAGATCGGCATCAAGCGCATGGCCTCGAGGCCGATGGCGACCAAGTGCATTGATTGCAAGAACTTCCAGGAAGATTTGGAGAAAAACGCGCTGTAAAATAGCAGGGATGGCTAAGAAATACAGTCTGGTTTTTGGCCGCACCTCTGACGAACAGGGGTTTCGGAGTTCCAAAGGCTCGATCAGCCGCTTCCCCGAAGCCTCCATCATCACAAGGGAGCTGATTCAGAACGCCCTCGACGCGAACGAGACGGGCAAAGTTGAGATTTCTTTCAAGGTGGATTCGATTCCCCTGAAAGACCTTCCCGGCCTTAACGAATATAAAAAGGCCTTCGATGCGGCCAAAAAGGAGAGCAAGCCGGGCGACAAGAACTTGATTGCCCGGATAGAAGAGCAGCTCGAGCAGAAGACGGTGAGAGTGCTCTGGGTCACCGACAACGGCAGCGGCCTAGATACTGAAAACATGAAGCGCCTGCTGGCCGATGGCGGGAGCAAGAAAGTCGGCAAGGCGGGATCCTATGGCCTGGGCCATCTTGCCGCTTTTCGAGCATCCACCCTCAATTACGTAATATACGGCGGCTGCTCCAAAGATGAGCAGATTCTGTCAGGCCAGTGCATCATAGCCACGTATTACAAAGGTGACAAAATGTACAGTGCCAATGGCTATCTCTGCCTCAATGACGGTGGAGACGAGCCTCGCAAAAGAAAATTCCCTGCGATTGATGAGATTGCCCCGGGTTTGTGGAAGGATAAGCTGGCGCAGATCAAGAAAAAAGGCACAGGCTCGTTCGTCTGCATAAGCGCCTTCAATAATTTTGGCGGCGATAGAACAGACAGCGATGTGGAAAAAGAAATCCTGTACGAGGCCGCCAGCAGCTTCCTGCCTGCTATTTTCGAGGGCAAGATGGAGGTGCAGGTGGGTGATTACACCCTCAGGGATAAAGAAGCCCTTGAAAAAATTCTTTTCGATAGAAAGCCAGAAGTCAACAAGCGGAAAGACTCCCTCTTCGGCACTTCCGGCAGCAATTTCTACAATCTTTACACGTGCATGAATTTGAATGAGGTGCAGTTTGAGGTGCCGGCGCTAGGGAATGAAAGCGTGCGGGTGTTCATGGATCTTACCCCGGAGAATGGCCGCAGAAGCATCCATCTTTTTCGCCACGGAATGTGGATCACCCATAAGGTGCCTCATCTTGAGTACAATGAGTTCGGAGGGTACAAGCCTTTCACCGCGATGATACTCGTGGACAAGGACAAGGCGCTGGACACTGGCATCCTCATAGCCAAGGCGGAGGGCGAGCGCCACATGCAAATACGCAGGGACGAGCTGAATAGCGAGGAAGACGCCGCGCTCAAAGATATTCTCGAGAGAGTCAGAGACAGGATCAAGAAAGAGGCGAGGCAGATTTCCAAAGATGCCGAGCCCATCCCGTTCGTAGATTTTGGCGTCGAAGGCGGTGGCGTGTATGAAATGGATGAAAACGCCCCCAGCAGGCCGAAGCGGCAAGGGGAGAAAAAGCCAACTGTCAAGCCACCGGGTCCTATTAACCCAAAGCCAGACGGGCCGGAGCCGGACCACAAAAAAAGATATGTCCGGGGCGCTCGGAAACTGCCGATTCCCTGCACAATCCCCGTTTTCGAGGACGGGATGATAAGGTTTATCGTCCGCGCCGACAAACAGTACGACAATGTTGAGATGCGGGTTGTTGCCAAAAGTGGCTCCGATCAGTCATGCGCGCTTCCTCTGCCGGATGAGTTCGTTTACCTTGCGCCGGAAAGCAAGAAAAACGGGAAGGAAATCCAAGAGGACAAGCATGTGCCCGAGTTCGAGGACTCGAAAGAAAATTATGTTGCGGTGAAGCTCGGCAGGGTGAGCAAAGAGGACATTGAAATATCCCTGAAACCGGCCGCGACCCCCCCCCTGGCAGAACATATTTAGTTGAATTCGTCAGAAAGGGCAGGCAATGAACGCCGCCCGCAACATTCTGCATCAGGCTCCCCTGGTGAGGAAGAAGCCTGAGAGCTACCTCAAGGCGTGTTACGCGGCCTCCTTCGACAGGGAGAGGTTCGTCATCCGGGTTAGGCACCGGCTGTCGGAGAGCAACTTGGTGCACCAGCTTGTGAAGGCTGGCAAGGCCCAGTATGGGTGTGAGATCATCTCGCCCCGGACCTTTTACAGGGAGTTCTTTCCTGTGCAGCCGGAGGACGGCGTCCAGCAGGTCTTGAAGATCGACGAGGCCGACATCGCCTTGGATGACACCATTCTGCATCCAATCATCGTCAGCACCGATGAGGACAACATCGAGGTTTGCAAAGGGCATGGGCTGCATGAGTTCTTCACCGGCAAGTTCATCGAGGTGCTGCCAGGGACGATATTAGCTGATGGAGGCTACTTCGGGCTGATTCACGAAGTCGGGAAAATGTTCTCGAAGTATGAAGACTCGTCCCTCCCGGAAGGCACTTACAAACTTGAGCAGGTGCATGACCCGGCGCTTCATTTTTCCATAGGGCTTGCGCCTGACCTGCATGCAAATTTTGAAAATATTTCTCCAGAGAAGCGGCAAATTTTCTTGACGGGCATCCTTGCCAACGCGCTTGAAATGCTAGGAAGATCCTGCTTGAAGGAAGATGAAATAGATGAAGAGTTCCTGGAAAAGCATCCCAGGGCAAGAAAGCTGCTTGAAAGTCTGGGAGAAAATATCGAAGCGGTCTTGGATGAAATCAAAAACGGCGGAGCTGCTAAGATAGCATCGCACTACCGCACCATCAAAATGACGCCGCAGAAATGAACACCGAAAACGGCAAATTTGAAAAGATGCAGGACGAGCTGCTGGCCAGTCACAGCGCTCGCATTTCTTTCCTGGAGCATTTCCGCGACCACAGGCAAGAGGGTTTCGGCTCATATTTCGCTGACTGGGGACTGGACCAGAAGGTGGAAGTGAAGGCTCCGAAAGAGCCTTGGAACGCGGACGTCTTCCGGACGCATCCATGGGACGACAGCATGGAGCAGGACTACGGCCTGTTCGCTCCCTTCACGCGCGATGAAATGAAAAGCGCGCCGGCGTGGTACAGCATCCACGTGAAAATGGTTGAGGCCGGCACGCTGCAAAGCGACTTCTTCGCCTATGGCACCAAGGCCGCGGACAAGGTGGGCATCAACAGGATCACCAAGGTCTTGAAAGAAAACGACAGCGCTGAGGTTGAAGGATGCGCCAGGGACATCATGCGCCACATGGGCGGCATCCCGAAGGTGCGCGGACGCAGAAGCGCCGAGGACTGCCCTACGGCGAAGTTCTACTGGAACTACAGGTTCGCCCGCGAGATCAGCAATGAGCTGAAAAGCGTCGACGCAAGGACTGTCTACCAGGCTTTGTACAACAGCTCGCTGTGGCGCAAGCTGGTGAACACGCTCGAGTACCAGGTCACCGTCCTCAACAACAAGCGGATTCTGGCGGCGTTCATCGCTTTCATAATCGAGGGCAGGGAAACCGGCAGGATACGCGAAGGGACGCAGGAGAAGGAAATATCCCGCGCGGTCGCTCTGGTGAGTCCGCTGACCAGCATGCGGCAACTGTCGATGGTGGAAACACAGGAAATTCTGGCACTTTTCAACAAGGTGGCGTCTTCATAAACCAGATCCAGTACATATCAAGGCAGGACAAGAGGCTTCCTCACATAGTAAAGGTGTCGGGGGGCCGCTCGAGCGGCATGCTGCTGCTGCGCCTGCTGCGCAAAGGCCTGCTCAATCCCCGGCGCGGCGACGTCGCGGTGTTCAACAACACCTCAGCCGAGCATCCGGCCACCTACGAGTTCGTCCGCCAGCTGGCAGATGAATGCGAGGGCAAGCACGGCGTCCCTTTCTTCTGGATCGAGTTCCGGACCTACGAGGGGGCGAGCCAGGGGCTGTGGCGCCGCTACGCGACCTTTCGCCTGGTCAACAAGGAGCTTTACGACAAAAACAGCAACCCCGACGGGTACAGGCGAGGCGGCGAAGTCTTCGAGGAGATGATCAGTTTCCACAACTACCTGCCGAGCCGACAGACGCGCAGCTGCACCAAGGAAATGAAAATCCTCACCACCGAGTCCTTCATAGCGGAATGGCTGGCGCGCAAGCAGGCGACGGCTCGCCTGGGCCACAATCGAGAAAAGCCGCAGGTGTCGAAGAAGGAAGTTCACTGGCAGTACTTAAGCCGCAATGGCGAGGAAGGAGTCGACGAGTACATCAAGCGCAAGGAGCCGCTGCTCAAAGCTAGTTTCGTCAGGCCTTCCCAGATGTTCAATGATTTTTCAGCGGTTGGGACGCGGCCGATGGAAGAAGCGCAAATCCCGTTAGGACATCCTGAAGCAATCGCTCAGCTAAAGGGGGATGCTGCGGTTGATTATGTTTCAGTCATCGGCATTCGCAGCGATGAGCCTTTGCGCGTCGCCCGCATCAAGGAGCGGGGCCAGGCTGGCGTGTCGGCCGAAGCTGTTTACATGCCTCTTGCCGACGCGGGCGTGGACAAGCAAAAAGTCCAGAAGTTCTGGGCCAAGCAGGACTACAACCTGCTGCTGCCGGACGGCGTCAACCTGTCAAACTGCGTCTACTGCTTCATGAAGGGAGCGAACGCCCTTGCCGAGATTAGCCGGCAGATGCAGGAGATCGACCACAAGCTGCCCAAGGAGCTG
>MEIF01000106.1 GCA_001750645.1 Gammaproteobacteria bacterium AqS3 | reverse complement strand
TTTCATCTCAGCGCCCTCCCGGTCTTGAACGCACCGCCCGCTGGCGGCGCCGGTGGATTATAGATACATAAGCACGGGCTGCGACTCGTTTTGATTGGGGCACTCACACCCCAGTGCGCAGCTCATCATCCGTCCAGCCGGCCACACCGCCTGAATTGGACGGCGGCGATTCATCAAAAACCATCAGCTGCCGTGTTCACCGTGCAGCCGCCCAAGCGTGCCTTCGGCAGCTTTTAAGACGCCTCGCCCTCGCCCCCGGCCTGGCCGGATTTTTCCTTGGATTCGTTGGCGGCCCAGGCGTAGATGCCCTTGGCCATCATCGAGGTCTCCTGGCTGCGGCGGGCGGTGTAGATGCGCGCACGGGCGTCGTGCGCCTCGAGATTGTCGGGCTCGCCCTGAACGGCGGTCTCGATCAGGTGGCAGGCCAGCCGGTGCTCGCCCGCATCGGACAGCTCCTGGGCGCGCGCAATCAGCGCCCCGGCGCCGCCCAGCAGACGGCAGTACTCCTGACCCAGCGCCGAGACCCTGGCCGGCTTCAGGCGGTCGGGCTCGCCGCCGTACCAGCCGCCGTAGTAGCGCCACAGGTTGTTGACGATGAACTCGGGCTCGTCGTAGAACGGCCTGAGCCACGGCTTCTCCAGCAGGTCCGGATCGACGCGGACGCTGTGGATGATGTCGTTCAGCGGCGCCCCGTCATTCATCATCTCGAGGGTCTCATCGACCAGGTATTCCAGCACCCCGGCGACCTCGTCGAGGACGCGGCGGATGCGCTCGGCGCCCGATATCGGCAGCCCGTGCGCGGGGATGAACACCTCGGGATTCATCGCCGCCATGTCGCGCAGCGCCTGTGCCCACTCCTTGGGATAGCGCTGCACCTTCTGCGGGTTGCCGCAGTTGGGAAAGTTCCAGATGAAAAAGTCGCCGGCGCAGATGATGCGCCGCTCGGGGATCCACCCCCAGGTGTGGTCGTCGGTCTCGCCGAGGGCGTGGTGCAGCTCAAAGGTCAGCTCGCCCGCGCGGAAGGCGCTCTTCTGCCGGTAGGTGACGTCCGGCTCGACCACCTCGTGCGGGATGAAGTGGCGCTTCTTGAGGCCGATGCCGTAGCCGTGCCGCTGCATGCCGACGAACTGCCGCTGGTTGATGACGTTGTTGTAGCCGCCGGTCATGCGGTAGCGGTGGATGCGGTCGATGACGCGCTCGTGCCCGATGAACCGGGGGCGCGCTGCCGGCCCGCCCTTGTCGAGGGCGTCCCGCAGGAAGGCCCCGCTGCCGCCGACGTGATCGAGATGGCCGTGGGTGTAGACCACCGAGTGCAGCGGGTCCTGCCGCCAGCCGCGTATCGCCTCGACCACCGCCTCGCCGGTGTTGGCGCCGCTGGTGTCAAACACCACCAGCCCCTCGCCGGTGTCGAATACGACGGAGTGCGAGAACGACTCGACCACGGCGAGGCCGTCGCCGAGCTCGGAGAGCTCCTGGGTGATGCGGTTGACGGTGACGTCGGCGGCGCCGGAGTCGACGATATCGCCGGAGAGCTTGAACAGGTCAGTCATGGTTATGCCTCTGCTGGTTGCGGTGTGAAGTGGATTGGGTGGCGGTGTCCTCGAACTGCCAGTCGCTGCCGCGCGCCCACAGGCGGCGGCGGGCGCCCGGTGCCTCGAGGTCGCCGCTCTCGTAGGCGGCATCGCCCTCGTAGAGGTGGCAGATGCCCTCGGGGATCTCGATCATGCGGCCGCAGAAGCGCTCGACCGGCTGGGCCTCCAGCGCCGCCAGCGCCGAGGCGACGTCGGCACACTCGTCGATCAATTTGAGCGACATCCAGGTGGGCTCGTACATCTCGACCTCGCCGGCGGCGTGGCGCTCGAGCACGGTGCGCGGGTGCGCCCACCAGTGCTCGCGGATCTCGTCGTTGTCGATGCGCACGCGCTGCTCATTGTCGATGCGGGCGCAGAAGAACCAGGTCGCATAGCGCCTCGGCGGGCCGGGCGGGGTGGTCCAGTGGGCGAACAGCCGCATCGAGGCGATGTCGACCTCGACCCCGGCCTCCTCGACGGTCTCGCGGGCGGCGGCGATGCGCGCGGCGGTCTCGACGTCGTCCGAGTGCGCGCTGCGGTCCTCGGCCTCCAGCCGCCCGCCGGGGAATACCCAGATGCCCGGGCCGAACACCAGCTTGCGGCTGCGCTTGACCATCAGCACCTCAAGCCCGCCGGCGGCGGCGGCGGAGTTGGCGGCGGCGGCGCTGTCGGGGGGCTCGCGCAGCAGCATGACCGTGGCCGCCGGCTGGATGTCGACCGCCTCGCCGCTCACCAGTCCTGCAGCAGGGCGGCGTCCTCGCGCACCAGCTCGGGACCGCCGAGCAGCTGGCGGTTGGCGCCGATGCGCTTGAACCAGTAGTGCAGCCCCAGCAGGTCGGTGAAGCCCATGCCGCCGTGCACCTCGGTTGCGGTGCGGGCGACGAAGCGGCCGACCTCGTCGAGGTGCGCCTTGGCGTGGCAGGCGCACAGGGCAAACTCGTCGGGGAGGTGGTCGAAGGCGTAGGCGGCATACCACATCAGCGAGCGCGCCGGCTCGATCTGCGCCGCCATCTCGGCGCACAGGTGCTTGACCGCCTGGAAGGAGCCGATGACGCGGCCGAACTGCTCGCGCTCGAGCGAGTAGGCCACCGCGGCGTCGAGCATGTGCTGCACCGCCCCCAGCGTGTCCGCCGCCAGCAGCACGCGGGCGACATGCACCAGATCGCCCAGCGCCTCCCCCGAGGGATCGATGAGCTCGGCCGGCGCCGACTGAAACCGCACCTCGCCGAGCGGACGGGTTTTGTCAATGCTCTCGTGCATGCGGATCTCGGCGTCCGAGGTGCGCACCACCCACAGCCGGCCCTGGTCGTCGGCCGTCAGGATGCGCTCGGCGCCCCGCAGACCCTGGGCGAACAGGCTCGAACCCTCCAGGGCGCCGTCGCCCTGCGCCCGCACTCCGGCGCCCTCCCGCTGCTGCACGGCGTGCGACAGGGCGAGGGCGTAGCGCACCTCGCCGGCGAGCATCTTGGCCAGGGCATCGGACGCACCGGTGCGCACCAGCGCCTGGGCGACGACCGCATGCGGCAGATGGTCGACCGGAACCACCCCGGCGCCGAGCTGCTCCTGCACCAGCGCCGCATCCAGCAGACCCAGGCCCAGACCGCCCGCGCGCTCGGGCACCGCCGCCCCGAGAACGCCCATGTCGACCAGCGCGCTCCACATCTCTGAACCGTCATCGGCGCCCTCGGCATAGCGGCGCACGCGCTCCAGCGGGGCGGACTCGGCGGCGTAGCGCGCCACGCTGTCCTGCAGCATGTGCTGCTCCGGGCTCAGGCCGAAGTCCAAAACCTAACCCCCCGTCTTGGGCTCGCGCGGCATGCCCAGACCGCGCTCGGAAATGATGTTCTTCTGGATCTGCGCCGTGCCGCCGCCGATGATCATGCCCAGCTGGAACATGTACTGCCACTGCCAGCCGCCGCCGTCCCGGGCGCGCTCATCGCCGCGGTAGAGCAGCCCCAGCTCGCCGAGGGCATCGATCGCCAGGGCGGCGATCTGGTGATTCAGCTCGCAGCCGTTGAGCTTGACCGCCAGCCGGGCGATCTTGGCATCCTCGCCCCGGGCCGAGGAGGTCAGCAGCCTCAGGCCGTTGAACTTCATCGCCAGCGCCGTCCCCTGCAGCTTCAGCAGCCGGTCGCGCAGGGCGGGGTTGTCGATCAGCCGGTCGCCGTCGGCGCGCTCCTCCCTCATCAGGTCGACCAGCTGCTGCAGGTGCGCCTGGGCCGCATTGGGATCCCCCAGCATGCCCCGCTCGTGCTTCAGCGTCGTGTTGGCGACCAGCCAGCCCTCGCCCCGCTCGCCGACGATCTGCGAGGTCGGGATGCGCACGTCGGTGAAGAACACCTCGTTGAACTCGGCGTGCCCCGTCATCGTCACCAGCGGGCGCACCTCGATGCCCGGGGAGTCCATCGGGATCAGCACGTAGCTGATGCCCTGGTGCTTGGGGGCGTCGGGCTCGGTGCGCACCAGGCAGAACATCATGTCGGCCTCCTTGGCGGTGCTGGTCCAGATCTTCTGCCCGTTGATGACGAACTCATCGCCCTCGACCTCGGCGCGGGTCTTCAGGCTGGCCAGATCCGACCCCGAACCCGGCTCGGAATAGCCCTGGCACCAGACCACCTCGCCGCGAATGGTCGGGCCGATCCAGCGCCGCTTCTGCTCCTCGGTGCCGCGCTCCAGCAGGGTCGGCACCAGCATCGAGATGCCCTGGTCGGCCAGCCCCATCGGCACCCGCGCGGCGGAGAACTCCTCGGCGATGATGCGCGAGCGCAGGATGTCCGGCTCGGCCCCGTAGCCGCCGTATTCCTTGGGGATGGTGCGCGCGGTGTAGCCGTGCTCGATCAGCAGCCGCTGCCACGCCAGCCGCGCGCGGCTGCGCGACAGCTCGCCTATTGGTGCTTGATCCCGGTGCCGCTCGATAAAGGTGCGAACCTCGTCGCGGAAATCCACATATTCATCGCTGTACGTCAGATCCATCGGACGACGCCCTCCTCGCGGAAGCGGGGCGCTTTATACCACGCCGGAGGTTGTGGCCCGCCAAGTTGGACTCCATCCGACAGCCATCTGAAAGTTGCCTGCGGCTACGGATCAGGACGGAGGACTGGAAGCGGACGCCACTGAAATTCTTGAAGCGGGATTTGAGGCCGGTCTCCTAGAACTGTCTTTGCAGCTCGAGGCGGATCCTGGACTGGGTCAGGCCCTGGCCGGAGGTTTGCCGCTCGGTGAAGAGGCGCAGTTCGAGGCGGTCGGCGTCG
>MEIF01000105.1 GCA_001750645.1 Gammaproteobacteria bacterium AqS3 | reverse complement strand
GCCGCGTGATGATCGTCGGCGGCGAGGTCGGCATGGGCGGCGCCGTGCTGCTGGCCGGTCGGGCGGCGCTGCGCGGCGGCGCCGGCCTGGTGCGCATCGCCACGCGCGCGGACAACCTGCCCGGCATTCTGGCGGCCCAGCCCGAGCTGATGACGGCGCCGGTGGAGTCGGGGCAGGATCTCGACCCGGTGATGGACTGGCCCGGTGTCATCGTCATCGGGCCGGGGCTGGGGCGCTCGGGCTGGGCGCAGCAGCTGCTGCAGCGGGTCTGCGCGCGCCCGGCCGCGGGCGACAAGAGCCTGCGGGTGGTGCTGGATGCCGACGCCCTCAACCTGCTCGCCGAGCGCCCGGACTGGTGGGCGCGGCTGTCCAGCTGCGCCGAACTCGTCATCACGCCGCACCCGGGCGAGGCCGCGCGCTTGCTGGGGGTGAGCGGCGACGTCATCCAGTCCGACCGCCCCTCGGCGGTGCGCGAGCTGGCCGGGCGCTTCGGCTGCACGGCGGTGCTGAAGGGCGCCGGCAGCCTGGTCGCCTCGGCCTCGGGCGGGGCGATGTGGCTGTGCCCGCACGGCAACCCCGGGCTCGCCAGCGGCGGTTCCGGAGATGTGCTGGCCGGGCTGATCGGCGCCTTGCTGGGGCAGGGGCTGCCGGGTCTCGGCGCCGCTGCGGTCGGGGTGCATGTGCACGCCCTGGCGGCCGACGACTGCGCCCGCGGCCCCGGCGAGCGGGGCCTGGCGGCCGGCGATCTGCCGGATGCGGTGCGGCTGCACCTGAACGCGCTGTGAGCCTCATCACCCTTGAAAGTCCGCAGGCCACCGAGCGCATCGGGGCGCATCTGGCCGGCTTTCTCAGGGCGCATTCGCCCTGGTCGGAGCGGCACTTTGAGATCGGCCTTCAGGGGCACCTCGGCGCCGGCAAGACGGCGCTCGCCCGGGCGCTGATCGCCGCCCTGGGCTCGGAAATCCCGGCCACCAGCCCGACCTACACCCTCAGCAATGTTCACCCGGCCCCCGGCCTGACCGTCTGCCACGTCGACTGCTATCGACTGGGCGGACCCGAGGACTGGGATGCGCTGGGGCTGGACGACGCCGCCGGCGCCGGCCATCTCTGGCTCGTCGAGTGGCCCGAGCGCTGCGGGCTCGCCGGCGACTGGCGCTTTGAGCTGTCCGGGATGGGGGAGCGGCGCGAGCTGGCGGCTTCGGCCGGGGAGGAGTGGTCCGGCCTGCTGGTGCTCTGGCTGGAGGCGCTGGGACGGGATGGGCTGGCCGACCCTGTGCACCGCTCGTCAGAGGAGCGGGTTCCATCGGACGGCGGCAGATGAGCCCGCTGCGGGCCGGTGCGCTCTGTTCCGTCCCGACCCCCGCCCTGGCGATGATGCTTCTGCTCACCGGCCTGGGGGTGCCCCCCTCGCAGGCCCAGGGCGCCGCCGAGGCCGCCGTCCAGGAGACGGTGCAGGAGACGGTGCAGCTCGACAAGGTCCGCCTGCGCGGCAGGGGCAATAACAGCCGCCTGGAGCTGCAGTTCGACGGTGCGGTCTGGGGCGACGCCTCGATGCCGTCGCAGGACAGGCTGCAGCTGGACCTCGTCGGCGTGCGCAGCGGGGAAAACCTCAAGCTCCCCAAACTGAGGGATCGCAGCGTGCGCGAGATGCGCCTGGGACGCACCGGCGAGGACACGCTGCGCATTGAGTTTCTGCTGGCGCGCACGGTGCGCCACGAATGGCGCGAGAAGGACGGCCGCTCAAGCTTCATCGTGCATCTGGGCGACAAGGCGCCGGTCGAGCTGCGCGACATCGTCATCGCGGTGGATGCCGGGCACGGCGGGCGCGACCCCGGGGCGATCAACAGGCGCAGCAAGCTCTACGAGAAGACCGTGGTGCTGAAGATCGCCGACGAGCTGGCCAAGCGCATCGACAAAGTCAAGGGGCTGAAGGCCTTCCGCATTCGCAGGGGGGATGAATCGCTGCACCTGAGCACCCGCAAGGTGCGGGCGCGCACCGCCGGGGCGGACTTCTTTGTCTCGATCCATGCCGACGCCGAGGAGTCCGGCCGCGCCCGCGGCGGCTCGGTGTTCAGCCTCTCCAGCCGCGGCGCCACCAACGTCGCCGCCGGCCTGCTGGCCAGGCGCGAGAACCAGGCCGACGACCTGCTCGGCGACATTCCGGTCAAGGCGCTCGACGACGATTTGGTCCAGGTGCTGACCGACCTGTCGGTCAACGCCATGCAGGACCGGGGCGCCATCGCCGCGCGCATGGTCCTGAAACACCTGCGCAAGGTGATCCGCATCCACGGCAGCGGCACCGGGCAGGCCAACTTTTCCGTGCTGCGCAACCATCAGATCCCCTCGATCCTGGTCGAGACCGGGTTCATCTCAAACCAGCGGGACGCCCGCAACCTCAACTCGTGGCGCATGCGCCAGCGCATCGCCCAGGCGGTGCTGGACGGCATCGTCGACTACTTCAACCGCTTCCCCCTGCCCGACACGCGCTTCGACCAGAAGCAGCGCTATTACAAGGTGCGCGCCGGCGACACCCTGAGCGGCATCGCCCGGCGGGAGGGCGTCTCGGTCGAGGCGCTGAAGGCGGCGAACAATCTCAAAAGGGATATCATTCACAAGGGCCAGCGACTGGTGATACCCAAATAGCGATGGCCAATATCCGCAAACTTCCGGCTCAGCTCGCCAATCAGATCATGGCGGGCGAGGTCATCGACCGCCCGTATTCGGTGGTCAAGGAGCTCATCGAAAACGCCTTTGACTCGGGCGCCGCGCGCGTCCAGATCGACCTGCAGGAGGGCGGGGTTCGCTCGATTTCCGTGACCGACAACGGCAGCGGCATCGAGCCGGAGCAGCTGCCGCTGGCCGTGCTGAGATCGGCGACCAGCAAGATCGCCGAGCTGGACGACCTGTTCAGGGTCAGCACCTTCGGGTTTCGCGGCGAGGCGCTCGCCAGCATTGCGGCGGTGTCCAGGCTGCGCATCGCCTCGTCCACCGGCGGCGACGCCTGGGAGATGATCTGCCCCCTCGACGCCGAGGCCGAACCCGAGCGGCGCCCGACATCGCACCCCCGGGGCACCACCATCCAGGTGACCGACCTGTTCCACAACACCCCCGCCCGGCGCAAGTTTCTGCGCAAGCCGGCGACCGAGTACGGGCGCTGCCTGGAGGTCATCAGCCAGCTTGCCATCAGCCGGCTCGATGTTGAGATCGTCCTCAGCCACAACGGCAGGGAGACGCGCCGCTTCCTGCCCGCCGACAGCGACGACGCCAAGCTGCGGCGCATCTGCCAGATCCTCGGGGACGACTTCGCCGACAACGCCGCCCGCCTCGACGAGGAGTCCTTCGACATGCACCTGTGGGGCTGGATGGGCGTCCCGACCTTCTCGCGCAGCCAGCCCGACATGCAGTTCTTCTTCGTCAACGGCCGCTGCATCCGCGACAAGGTCATCAGCCACGCCGTGCGCCAGGCCTATCAGGATGTCATGTACGGCAACCGCCATCCGGTCGGCGTGCTCTGCATCAACCTCGACCCCTCGCTGGTCGACATCAACGTCCACCCGACCAAGAGCGAGGTGCGCTTTCGCGACAGCCGGGCGGTGCACGAGTTCATCTACCGCAACCTGCACGCCCGGATTGCCGCGCTGGGGCCGAAGGACAGCCTCAGCCTGTCCTCGTCCGCGGGGGCGGACGGCAGCGCCGCCGGGATAAACCTCGGCGGCGGCATCCGGGGCGCCAGTGACGGCGCTGAAAACCCGGCGCTGCTGGCGCGCCGCACCGAGGAGGCCCAGCGCCGGCGGGAGGCGACCGAGGGCCGGCATCAGCAGGTGGCGATGCCGATGGCCGACCTGCGCCCGTCGTCCTCGAGCAGCATCTCGCAGCGGATCTACTCCGAGGCCGACGAGCGCACCGCGCGCACCTCCGACGGCGACCGGGGGGATGGCGGCGAGGAGGAGGCCGACGGCGACTGTGTCGTCAGGGATTCCGGGCGGGCGCCCGTTCCCGACTTCGGCGGCGATGTAGCCGACCCGCTCGGCTACGCCCTGGCGCAGCTGCACGGCATCTACATCCTCGCGCAGAACCATAGGGGGCTGATCCTGGTCGACATGCACGCCGCCCACGAGCGCATCAACTACGAGCGGCTGAAACGGGAGATGGACGACACGGGAATTGACTCCTGCCAGCTGCTGCTGCCCATCGTCCTGCGCCTGACCGAGGCCGAAATGGAGGTGTTTCACCAGTGCGAGGAGGTCTGCGGCGAGCTGGGCTTTGCACTCGAGCAGAGCGGTCCCAATCTGATCACCGTGCGCGCGGTTCCGGCGGTGCTGCAGAGAAGCGACTGCGAGGGACTGGTGCGGGATCTGATCGCCGACCTGCGCGAGCACGGCACCAGCGACCGCGTGCGCCAGGCGCGCAACGAAGTGCTCTCGAGCATGGCGTGCCACGGGGCCTGGCGCGCCGGCGAGGCCCTGGGGCTGGAGACCATGAACCAGCTGCTGAGAGACATCGAAAACTGCGAGCGGGGCGACCAGTGCAACCACGGCCGCCCGACCTGGAAGGCGCTCAGCCTGAGGGAACTCGACGCCCTGTTCTCCCGGGGGCGGTAGCTGGGGGGCTGGCCGTCCGGTGTTTGGGCGGAGCATGAAACACTAGGTGACATTTGCCGGGCGGTTCTGACCTGAAAAGGCTTGATGATCTATTCCATATCGGGAAGCGGTTTGAGCAAAACCGGGAAATTCCATGTGCGCGATCCAGGCCGAAACGGGTAGTGTCCGGGATTTTTTTATGGCTTGGGTTGATCATTTTGCTGAGAAAAACGAAGCGGAACCGGCGCAAAACAGATCGCACGGAATGGCCGTAAAACCCGCTGCTGCCTTGGCTTAAAACCCTATCGAATAAGACTGCTTGACAACCCCCCACTCTGATACCTTGAAAAGGTCAGGTTGATTTTGTTCACACCCAGGGAGGGTAGACATCATGAAAAAACTAACTGCTGTTTTAATCGCCGTGTTCC
>MEIF01000104.1 GCA_001750645.1 Gammaproteobacteria bacterium AqS3 | reverse complement strand
CCGAGGATCCCTCGGATTCCCTTTATATCCGTGTGTGTGAGGTCTACCGAGGGAATCCTACCGAGGAATCCCTCACACACGCTCACACACGCTCACACACACGCTCACACGGATTCCTCGGTCAATCCCTCGGATTCCCTCGGTAGCATGATGCTGGTGTGAGGAATCCTCGGATATTGCTGCAAGTATTCCGAGGGAATCGATTCCGAGGAATCCCTCACACACGCTCACACGGATTCCCTCGGTCAATCCCTCGGAATCCTACCGAGGAATCCCTCACACACGCTCACACGGATTCCTCGGATTCCTCGGTAGCATGATGCTGGTGTGAGGAATAGCGGGTATTGGCTCCGGGTCTACCGAGGGATTCCTACCGAGGGATTCCGAGGGATTCCTACCGAGGATAGACCCGGAGCCAATACCGAGGATTCCTCACACCAGCATCATGCTACCGAGGAATCCTACCGAGGGAATCGATTCCGAGGGAATCCGTGTGTGTGTGTGTGTGTGTAAAGTGCTACCGAGGGAATCCTACCGAGGGATTCCTACCGAGGGATTCCGATTCCCTCGGTAGGAATCTAATCCGACTATGCCCTAGGTGCTAATCCGTTTATCCTATCCGATCGCATATTCCGATATATTGTGCGAGCTTTACGGATAGCACCTGTCGGGCCCGTATCCAAGATCCCGACCACTAACATATCGCAACTCGCATAATCCGAAGACTTTATCAATTCCTCGGTAAACATAATCGCTGATTCCTTAGAATAGAATTCCCACATAAGGAATCTGTGATTAGCACCTCGGAATTCTACGTACTTAAATCTATTGTCAATCCCTCTATTCCTATACATGATCACGTACTTTATGGGTGGTATCACATAATCGTCTTCTAACATATCCTCGGATAGTTTCCCGATAGCACGGGAAATTTTACCGGGTAGAATCGAAAGCTTTAGACCGATACGGATCACACACGAAGATATGATAGAGGGAATCCCTATCCTATCTTCTTGTAATAATCCGATATCGTCTACGATTGACTGCAGCATTTCGATTATCGGAATCAATTCCGCTTTTATGCGAGTTGCCAAGACAGAACGATCCTTCAGTTTAATGCGCATGATCAATCCCTCCATGGGAGTGAGTGTGAGTGAAATTATAGAGGGTAGCACCATGCTACCCTCTATAATCGATTGACGTTATCCGTGATACAGCTTATCTGATTCCCACCCTACATTTATCCTACCCTCTAAAATATCTTCAGCGAGGTCACGTGACATAGGCCTGACCCGTGTGAAGTTATAACTATTCTTCTGATACCGATTAGACGCAATAACATAGGCCAGATTCCTGTGATAGGTATAGATCATATCCTTAGTCTTGGTATGTCTATCGTAGATCAACCAGACTATATCCGAGGACTTTACCATGTACCCGGTACCCGGTGCTAATTGATTAGGTCTGTCAGTGTATTCCAAGACCTCTACCGATTCCCACATACCCTCGGATAAACGCACTATCCTGAAATCTTTTACCATAGCATTAAACGGATAAGAACCTAAATTGATAGATTCCCTCACATGATCATATATATCCCTCACACTTGCATAATTCACAGGTCTATATTGCACTAACCTGTGATAGCGCATGAACGCATAGGGCCTATTTATCGTATCCTCGGAATACATGGTATAGATCATACGATAGGGATTATCGGTATCCCACATGGTATCAATCGACTGATTGACGTGACCCTCGGAAAGTTGACGTAGAGTGAACATGTGATTCCTCCAGAAGTGTGTGTGAGTGTGTGTGTGAAATTATAGAGGGTAGCACCATGCTACCCTCTATAATTTGATTGATCACTTCTTATCCTGTATTCCTCGGAATATATCGGATATGTGATCTACGGTATCTTGTAATTCTTGACAGTCGGAATCGTAATCCCGATTATGCGCATAGTCAGCTTTCAATCGACTATGCAAAGAATAAAACTTAGTTCCGAGGAGGGTATCCTCGGAAGCTCTATCCGATAATATACTACGTCGGATAGAATCCAATTCTTTGAATTTACTATCCAAAGAATTACGTTCACATACCAATTCATGCAAGGTATACAATAACTTAATTTCATCAGTGGTCACGTCAACCTCTTGACGTTCATACCGAGGACCGGGAAATTCTACCGAGGACTTCTTCTTCTGTTGCATGATCAATCCCTCCATGGGAGTGAGTGTGAGTGAAATTATAGAGGGTAGCACCATGCTACCCTCTATAATCGATTGACAGATACTAAACGCTATAATTCACTTCACGGATAACGCGTTTATGAGGAACAAATTTCAGCGCATGATCCGCAACCTTCTGAGCCTCTACCGAAGATATAAACTTCGGAATCCTATATACCCCATGCCGGGTAGAGGGTAGCTCATAATCTACCCATTCTTCGTTTAGGGAATTCCTATGTTCAATTACCCAGTTATTATTGTGGTAATTCAATCCGTTGACCTTATCTAAGTGAGGGATAAGTTTATCTTTATCCCTTGCACATAGCACCGGGTGATCATATAGCATTTCAATCATGCTATCCGATTCCCGATAAGACTTTAGGAATTCCCTTACCAAGTGATCCTCTACAGCTATAATAATAAATCCTCGGTAATCTACCCGGCGCATGGTATCCTTAGCAAATTCATAAAGCGAGTGAAATTCCGATGTATTGTCACCCGAAGAATTGGTAAGTGTGTACGTCAAGGGTGCTACCGATCGGAATCGACGGGATCCCCACCTCTGAAGAAGAAGAAGGGTATATTGCGTGATCATGGTGACCATGATGATTACTCCATGCGTGATTGACCGGTCAATCGGTCAGAAGGATTCCCTCGGAATCGATTCCGAGGATGGCTCGGTAGGAATCCCTCGGATTCCCTCGGAATCCTACCGAGGAATCCGAGGATAGCGTGTGAATTCGGAATGTCAATCCCTCACACCGGGTTCTTCGGATTCCTCGGTCAATCCCTCGGATTCCCTCGGATTCCCTCGGTAGCATGATGCTGGTGTGAGGAATCCTCGGATATTGCTGCAAGTATTCCGAGGGAATCGATTCCGAGGAATCCCTCGGTCAATCCCTCGGATTCCTACCGAGGATTCCCTCACACACGCTCACACGGATTCCCTCGGATTCCTCGGATTCCCTCGGTAGGAATCATGCTGGTGTGAGGAATAGCGGGTATTGGCTCCGGGTATTCCGAGGGATTCCTACCGAGGATTCCGAGGGAATCCTACCGAGGAATCCGAGGGAATCCTACCGAGGAATAGCCGGGAGCCAATACCGAGGATTCCTCACACCAGCATGATTCCTACCGAGGGAATCCGAGGAATCCGAGGGAATCCTACCGAGGGATCCGAGGAATCCGTGTGAGCGTGTGTGAGGGAATCCTCGGTAGGAATCCGAGGGATTGACCGAGGAATCCTCGGCAGCGATTCCCTAGGATTCCTCACACCAGCATGATTCCTACCGAGGAATCCGAGGGAATCCGAGGGAATCCTACCGAGGGATCCGAGGAATCCGTGTGAGCGTGTGTGTGAGGTGCTACCGAGGGAATCCTACCGAGGGAATCCTACCGAGGGATTCCGATTCCCTCGGATTCCTACCGAGGGAATCGATTCCGAGGGAATCCTACCGAGGGATCCTCGGAATCCTACCGAGGGAATCCTACCGAGGGATCCTCGGAATCCTACCGAGGGATCCCTACCGAGGGATTCCGATTCCCTCGGATTCCTACCGAGGGATCCCCCATGCCCTCAGCTTCGCTGAGGGTAGCATGAATTTTTTTACGCACATAAAATTTATTTTTTCGATTGCACCATGCCAAAAAATCATTTCGCCTTTGCCCCGGCGCCGGATCGATTTCCTCACCCGATCGAAACACCCGATCAAAACACCCGATCGAAACACCCGATCGAAACGCATAAAAAAATCCCTCACACGGAATCCGTGTGAGGGATTGAAAACATAATCGATTACCGATTATGCAGTGGTCTTCTTCTTCTGTGATCGGGTGCGAGTTGCCTTAGGTTTCGATTTCGATTCCGTGACGGATTCCGAAGATTCCGTGACCGATTCCGTGACCGATTCCGAGGATTCCGTGACGGATTCCGTGATAGGGCCCCGGGCAGCAATCCGAGCCTCCAATTCAGCGATCCGTCTACGGTGTGACTCCAGCAATTCCTCATCCTTGGCTTGCCTAGCCACAATCTTATCCTTCTTATCCAATTCCCTTTGCAGCTTGGCATCTGCAGCAGCTTGCAATTGTGATTGTTTCTTTGCAAGCTTGGCTTTACCCTCTTCTGAATTTTCGAATTCATACGCCCGGGAATAGGCGATGATCGATCGATTCCGAGGGTCTTTCATAACAGACATCCCGTACGCATAGGAAGTACGGGCCTTCACCGGGTCTTCTGACAGACCTTGCAATTGGGCAGCGTAATCCTTGGCTAAACGGATGGCGTTATAAAACGTGGTGATATACGGAACATTATCCGTAGCCGGGTGCGGGTCTAATTCGATTTCGAAATCATTCCGAATTGTACCCACCAAGGAACGAAGTGCGTTCGGTGCTAACCGGTCACCTATTTCAATCCCGGGATATTCCGTGATTGGCTTTGCATTTTGCGCTAATTTGCGCATGGCAATTCCTCCAAAGCGAAGATGATCGTCTAAACGATCGGATTACATCGTGAAATCCTCTACCGAGGACAGGACAGATATTAGCGCATATCCGTGATTCCGTCAATCCCTCGGATAACGCATATCCGAAAACGGATTATGGGGATAAAAAAATCGATTGTCAATGCCTCAGGTGCGAATTTCGTAATTTTTTTTTACGCGTTTTTTTATGCGATTTGGAGATGACAATTCCGTGAATGAATGTTTTTCCGATTTGCTGGATCGATTTGCACAGATTTTTTATTGGATGGCGATATGGGAAATGACTCATTCATCGATTCG
>MEIF01000103.1 GCA_001750645.1 Gammaproteobacteria bacterium AqS3 | reverse complement strand
AACCTCGGCTTCGATCACCGACGGCGACAACCAGCGAAATCGGCCTGACTCTATCGGCAGTACTGTCCAATTAAGTAAATATAGGTAGGCATAGACAGAGATTTAGCCCCATCCGTTTAGATTTGGCTTGGTGAGTGTCATATCGGCTCTGCTATTCGGCGGCGGCAGTTCGTCGGTGTCTTGGGTGACGTTGTTGCAAGAGGTTGCATCGGAGAGGCGGTTCCAAGTCCCCCGACCCCGATAAACAGTGATAATTGGCCAGCTTGCGGTAATATCTCGCCGCTTGACGGGGCGGCGATCGTCACAGATCGCCGGAATAGGGAATGAATCACTTGATAGCGACTAACTCTGTCAAAATAGAGACGTCAAACGACTTCCATTCTGTGGTGTATCCAAGACCTCTGCATCACTCACTCATCCCCTTGCCCTCCGACCTCTGATGTCCACCTCCCCAGCCGACATTTTTTGTTCACGGCAGCGATTGCTGCTGCTGGTCGGTGTGCTGCTTTTGGGGCTGATGTTCTCACTACCGGCGTACGGACAAGACACGAGCCCGGGGCTGGTATTGTCAGAAACATCGGTAACATTTGAAAGTACTAGATACAAGACGAAACTAATCTTTGTCAACCTAAAAACGAAGCCAACCGGCTTTGTCGTGGTCAGAGCGGCTTCAAACAGCCAATATCTGAAAGTGGGCTCCAGCCACTCTACGCCTACCTTTAATCCATCCAATTGGGACATACCCCAGAGGATAAGCCTGTCTTTTCGGAGTGGACATTTGCTCATAAATGATGACACTGCGATTGTCTCAATTTCTGCATCGGGCGGAGGTTATGACGGTATTAGTGAAAACGTCATGATCACGATGTTGGGTGCTGGTTTGCTTGACGTTGACGATTCAAATTTTGGCAATATCTATGAGGGGCAGAGTAAAATCTTTACAGTCCGACTGTCTCTGCGTCCCTCTGAAAATGTGACGGTTAAAGTGCAGCCTGATAAAAATTTTGTCAAGCTAAATGCGACCTTTGACACTGATGCAAACACCCCCGGCAATCAAAACACCCTGACATTCACGCCACAGAATTGGAACATCTATCAGGCAGTGACGGTGACTTCGGGTGGACTTTATGACGCGAAAACTATCAAACCTCCGGTTCTCTTGCTCATACTGCCCAATGGTTCGGAAACAACAGTGAACGTGCCATTTGTATCTTCTGAAAATATAGAAACTTATGCCTACCCTTATGTGTCGCCGAGAGTGCTGGATTTAGACGAAGGTTCATCCCAAACCGTCACAGTTCGGTTGAGACGCCCACCCTCATCGGCTACAACGACACTGAGGCTTCTCCCAGGGTCATCAAGCAGGGTGGACAAGACCTCCCTGATCTTTACGCCCTCAAACTGGGATATCCCTCAGACGGTGACAGTGAGCGCCGTTGAGGACATCAATGCTGCCGATGAAAATGAGAGTATCAACTTCTTCTTCGAAGTGAGGAACAACTCCTGGACTTCTTTACTGGAGACTATCACAGTCAATATCAGGGACAATGATTTTGGCATCAAAGTTTCGCCGAGACACTTGGCTTTGTTTGAGGGCGAAGCCAAAATGTTATCAGTTAAGCTGAACCGTCGCCCTTCGGGGATAGTGAAGGTCAACGTTTTGCCACCCTCCAATTCCAACCTGACATTTGACACTGATCCCCACACAGCAGGCAACCAGGCATCTCTAAGCTTCACGCCCTCAAACTGGAGTGCGCCTCAGAACATAACGGTGATAGCCGACAAGGACGACGACGGCATAAACGATCAAGGTTATGTCACTCTGTCGGTCTTGGGGAATGACCTCAATTATGTGAACAAGAGCGCTCAGGTGAGTATTTTCGTGGCAGATAGAGACAGATATCCGATCATTGAAGCGGAATCAGATCCATTGGTTGTGACTGAGGGCGGCAGCACCACGTTCACAGTTCGGATGGCGAAACAGATTGAAAGTGATATCTGGGTGATGGTGCATAAGTCGTTGAGTTCCGAAGTGACGTTTGACACCGATTCTGGCACGGTAGGCAATGACGCAATTTTGAAATTCACACCTGACAACTGGAGCATTCGCCAGACTGTAACGGTGAATGTCGCCAAGGACTCAGACGATCTCACCGACATCTTCACTTTCCCAATAGCTTATTCAGATCGACTTTATGATCTTAGTTATGTGAGAAATTATTTTAATAGCATGACAGTCTTTGTCGCGGACAGCGACACGGCGGGGCTGGTGCTGTCGACCACCAGTCTGAGTATCAGGGAGGGCAGCCACAAGACCTTCACGGCGGTTTTGGCGACACAGCCGTCAGGGAATGTGACGGTGACGCTGGCGCAGGATGCCCCTACCAACTCCGACGTCACGTTGGACAAGCCCTCGCTGACCTTCACGAGCGACAACTGGAACATCGCCCAGACGGTTACAGTCAGCACCCTCCAAGATGACGACGCAATCAACGACAGCGCGGCCATCTCGCTGACGGCATCAGGCGGGGGCTATGACAATTTGTCCCCCCGCAGAGTTGCGGTGACGGTGAACGAAGATGACGAGGTGGGGCTGTCTCTGTCGCCGGGCAGCCTGACCATTCCGGAGGGGGACAAAAAGCCCTTCACGATGCAGCTGACATCGCAGCCTGACGAGAACGTCACGGTGACGCTGACCCAGCCGGGCAACACCGATGTGACGGCGGACACGGACACCGCAATGACCGGCAACCAGAACACGCTGACCTTCACGCCCGCCAACTGGAACCGAGCCCAGACGGTGACGGTCAGCACGCTCCGGGACGACGACACCCTGGACGACCGCGCCAGCATCGCCCTGGAGGCATCGGGTGCCGGCTACGACGATGTCACAGCCAGCATGCCGGTCTCGGTGACGGAGCGGAGCGTGGCGGGACTGGTTCTGTCGGCCAGAAGCGTGAGCGTGTATGAGGGCGAAAGCAGCCGCCTCACCGTGCGGCTGAAGACCCAGCCGAGTGGGGATGTCACGCTGACGCTGGCACAGCCGGACAACACCGATGTGACGGTCGACACTGACGCGAACGCCTCTGGTCAACAAGATACGCTGACATTCACGACTGACAACTGGATCACCGAGCGGCGGGTGATCGTGAGCGCCGCACATGACGACGATGCCGTGAATGACAGCGCGACGATCAGCCTGACGGCCTCGGGGGACGACTACGGCGGCGTGACCGGGGATGTGACCGTGGCGGTGACGGACGACGACACCCCGGGTCTGACCGTCACCCCGACCACCCTGGCGGTGGATGAGGGGGGCTCGGCACCCCTCAGCGTCCGGCTGGCGGCCAAGCCCGAAAACGACCGAACGATTGCCCTGTTGTCCAACAACGATGACGTCACGCTTGACAAATCCTCGCTGACCTTCACCCCGTCCAACTGGAGCACTCCCCAGACCGTGACGGTGAGCGCCGCGCGGGACGATGATGCGATTGCGGACAGGGCCAGGGTGGCGCTGACCGCCTCGGGCGGCGACTATGCGGACGAGACGGAACTCGTGACAGTGAATGTGAGCGATGACGGCACTCCGGAGCTGACGCTTTCAACAAACTCGCTTGGCGTCACCGAGGAGGACAGCGCCACCTTCACGGTGCGGCTGGCGACGCAGCCGAGCGAGGACGTGACGGTGACGTTGGACGACGGCTCGGCCATCGACGAGGTCACTCTGGACAGAACCACACTGACCTTCGCGGCCTCGAACTGGAGCACGGAGCAGACGGTGACGGTCAGCGCCGCCGCAGATGACGACACCGAAAACGACACCGCGACGATCCGCCTGACCGCATCGGGCGCGGACTACGACGATGAGAAGGGGAGTGTTGCGGTAACGGTGACGGACAACGACGTGCCGGGTCTTACGCTATCACCCGTATCGCTTGCGGTGGCCGAGGGCGGCAGCGATATATTCACTATTCGACTGGCACAGCAGCCGAGCGGCAATGTAACTGTGACGCTGGCCCAGCCGATCAACACCGATGTGGCGGTCGACGAAACATCGCTGACATTCACGACCGACAACTGGCGCACGGAACAGGCCGTCACGGTCAGCGCCGCCGAGGACGACGACAACGCGATCAGCGAAAGCACAACCATCACCTTGGACGCTTCGGGTGCGGACTACGACGATGTGACCGGCGAGGTGTTCGTGGCAGTGACCGACAACGACACGCCTGAGCTGACCGTCACGCCGACCACCTTGGCGGTGGACGAGAGCGACACGAAAACCTTCACCGTCCGGCTCAGCGCCAAGCCCGCAGAGGACCGCACGGTCGCTCTGACCTCGAACAACGCCGACGTGACGGTTGACAAGACTTCGCTGACGTTCACGACCGATAGCTGGAGCACGGCGCAGACGATCACGGTGAGCACGGTCGAGGACGATGACGCGATTGCAGACATGGCGACCGTGACGCTGACCGCAACCGGCGGCGAGCATGCGGACGAGACGGCGAGCGTCACGGTCAATGTGAGGGACAACGACACGGCGGGGCTGAGCATCACCTCGACCAGCCTGGATGTGACCGAGGGTTCCAACGCCACATTCAAGGTCCGGCTGGCGACGCAGCCGAGCGGAAACGTCACGGTATCGCTGGGGCAGGACGACGACACCAGCAACCCCGACGTGACGGTTGACAAGACCTCGCTGACCTTCACGGCGTCGAACTGGCGCACGGAGCAGACGGTGACGGTGAGCGCGGGCCATGACGATGACACGGCCGAGGACAGCGCGACCATCGAACTGGAGGCGACCGGCGGGGACTACGAGGGCAAGATCGGCAGCGTTGATGTCTCGGTGACCGACGATGACACGCCGGCGCTGGTGTTGTCGAAGACCGAGCTGAGCATCATCGAGGAGTCCAGCAACACTTTCACGGTGAAACTGAAGACGCAGCCGAGCGAGGATGTCATGGTGTCGCTGGAGCAGGATGATGAGGCGAGCAACACAGACGTGACCCTGGATAAGGAATCACTGACCTTCACGGCCTCGAACTGGAGCACGGAGCAGACCGTGACGGTCAGCGCCGCCGCAGATGACGATGCCTTGAACGACAAGGCGACCATCAGCCTGGCGGCCTCGGGCGCGGACTACGGCGATGCGACCGGCAAGGTGGCGGTTGCGGTGACGGACAACGACACGCCGGGACTTTCGCTGTCGGAGACATCGCTGACGGTGGACGAGGGCGGCAGTGACACCTTCACGGTTCGACTGGTTCAGCAGCCGAGCGGCAATGTCACCGTGACCCTGACCCAGCCGGACAACACCGACGTGACGGTCGATGCGACCAGCCTGACCTTCACCGCCGACGACTGGGATCAGGCACAGACCGTGACGGTGAATGTCGCCGAGGACGAGGA
>MEIF01000102.1 GCA_001750645.1 Gammaproteobacteria bacterium AqS3 | reverse complement strand
GTCATTGTCGTTTACAGAAACCGACACAGAAGCGGAAGCAATGCCATTGCCGCTGAGGTTGATCATTGCAGTTTCGTTGTTCGAGTCGCTGTCCTCGACCGCAGTGAGCGTAACCGTCTGGGCGGTGCTCCAGTTTGCGGGCGTGAAGGTCAACTCGGTCTGATTTCCAGGTGTGCCGGCATCGGTATCAATGGTCACATCAGGGTTGGTGGATGCCAGACTGACAGTCCGATCATTTCCGGGCTGGGCAGCCAGCTGAACCGTAAATGTCTCGGTGCCGTCCTCGTCCATCGTCAGTGATGTTCTTGAAAGCGTCAGCCCGACATCGCTGTCGTCGTCATCAATGGCTGACACCTCCACCGAACCTGACATCGTCTCCCAGGAATTTTTGAGACTGATCGTCGCGGTTTCGTTGCTCCGATCACTGTCCTGAATCGCACTGACGGTCACAGTCTGGGCAGCGTTCCAATTAATGGAATTGAAGGACAGGTTCTTCGGACTGACTGTGACGGCGGAGTTGTTCGAGCTCAGGCCAATGCTCCGCACCGTTCCGCCTTGGCCGTCCATCCTGACCGTAAAGGTTCCGGAGCCGCCCTCGTTCAGCTGCATCAAGGTCGCTGACAAAATCATTTCAACGTCATCGTCGATCACCTGAAAATCCCTCAACTCGATCTCTCCGCCGTTCGGCAGCCCGGCATAGAGGCGTCCTCCCTCATCGGCGCTGTCTGCGTCATTGATCGCGCTCAGCGACACAACATGCGCTGTGCTCCAATTCGATGTCGTGAAGGTGACGGTGTTTTGGTTGCCTGCGGTGAGGGCATCCGTGTCAATCGCGATGCCGGGGTTGGGATCGGGATTGGAGAGCCAGCCCAGAGTGAAGGTTGTGCTCTCCGAAGGCTGCGCAGACATCTTGAACGAGAAGCTGATGCTGGAGCCCCCCTCGACCATGATCTGCCTGGTGAATGACACTATTTTTAGGAGGTCCTGATCGGTCACGGTGACGGCAACGTTGCCGGTCGCAGCGTCATAGCCTCCGCCCGAGGCCGTGATAGAGATGTTCGCGGTGTCATCAGTGGAGTCGGCGTCCTGACTCGCATGCACCCGCACGGCTTGGTCAGTGCTCCAACTTGATTTCGTGAAGTGCAGGGTGTGCTGGTTGCCCGCTGTGTCCCTGTCGGTGTCGACCGTCACATCGGTGTTGCTGGGCTGTGCCAGGGTGACCAGGACATCGAAGCTCGGCTGCTTCGAAAGCCTGACCTTGAATTCGGCATGCGAACCCTCCCGCATCCTCAGCGATGTCGCTGACAGGATCAGTCCGAGATCGTCGTCAATCACTGACACCTGCAGCGAGCTGGAGGCGATGCCGGCACCGGTGAGATTGATCGTCACAGTGTCGTCGACTAAGTCATCATCATGAGCCGCAATCAGCGTGACTGTTTGATCTGAGTTCCAGTTCTCAGTTGTAAAGATCAGAGTGGTTTTTTTGCCGGCTGTGCTGGTGTTGGCATCCACCGTTATGTCAGGATTGCTGGGTGACAGGTTCACCGTCAGGGCTTTTCCAGGCTGTTCTGCCAGCCTGACAGTGAATGTCTCGGTGCCGCCCTCGTTCATCGTCAGCTCCGTCGCAGACAGTTCCAGCCCGATGTCGTCATCGGTGACCGTCACATCCACAGAGCCGTCGACGACGCCGACACCTGTGAGATTGATTGTTGCTTTGTCGTCAGTCGCGTCGGCATCATGAGCCGCACTGACCGTCACTGTTTGTTCTGAGTCCCAGTTCGCAGTCGTAAAGGTCAGCGTGGTTTGGTTTCCGGTTGTGCCGGAGTCGGTGTCCACCGTCACATCAGAATTACTGGACGACAGGGTTGCCGTGCGGTCTTTTCCGGGCTGAGCGGTCAACTTGACAGTGAATGTCTTGGTGCTGCCCTCATTCATTGTTAGTGATGTCGGCGATAAAGTCAGCCCGACAGCGACATCATCGTCATCTGTGACATTCACCGTCACAGTACCATCAATGACACTGACGCCGGTTAGGCTGACCGTCGCACTGTCGTCCGTCTTGTCGGCGTCATGAGCCGCACTGACCCTGACTTCCTGGGCTGTGCTCCAGTTTGAAGCTGTAAAGGTCAGCGCGGTTTGGTTTCCGGTTGTGTCGGAGTCGGTGTCCACCGTCACATCAGAATTGGTGGACGACAGATTGACCGTCCGGTTGCCTCTGGGCTGAGTATCCAGCTTGACCGTAAAGGTCTTGGAGCCACCTTCTGGGATCGTCAGCGATGAAGTCGACAGGGTCAGTCCCATATCGTCATCAATGACCGTCACCCCCACGGAGCCGGCAGTAACACCGGTGCCGGTCAGATTGATTGTCGCGGTGTCGTCCGTCTTGTCGGCGTCATGAGCCGCACTGACTGTCACTGTTTGGGCTGTGTTCCAGTTCGCAGCTGTAAAGGTCAGAGCGGTTTGTTTGCCAGCCGTACTGGTATTGACATCCATTGTCACATCAGGATTGCTGGATGACAGGCTCACCGTCAGATCTTCTCCAGGCTGTTCTGCCAATCTGACAGTGAATGTCTTGGTGCCCCCTTCGTCCATCGTCAGCTCCGTCGCAGACAGTTCGAGCTCGATGTCGTCATCGGTGACCGTCACGTCTACAGCACCGTCGACGACACCGGCGCCTTCGAGATTGATTGTTGCTTTGTCGTCAGTCGCGTCGGCATCATGAGCCGCAGCGACCGTCACTGTATGTTCTGTGTTCCAGTTGTCGGCTGTAAAGGTCAGCGTGGTTTGGCTTCCGGTTGTGTCGGGATCGACATCAACCGTCACATCAGAATTGGTGGATGACAGGGTTACCGTCCGGTCTATTCCAGTTTGAGCGGCCAACTTGACCGTGAATGTCCCGGTGCCGCCCTCTCCCATCGTTAGCGATGTCGGTGACAAGATCAGCCCTACAGGATCATCGTCGTCATCCCTCACCGTCACAGACACCGATGCGGATTCAAAGCCAATTCCGCTCAGGCTGATGGTTGCCGTGTCATGGGTCTTATCGCTGTCCTGTGCCGCCCTCACCGTCATGGTGTAGGAGGTGGTGCTCCAATTGTTGCGAATTCTGTGTGTTTCTAATTTCGTATTGTCAAGCGTGACATCGGGGTTGTCCGATGTCAGTGTCATAAGCCGCTCCCAATAGATATACATGAGATTGACGTTTAGCAGCACTGTGAAAGTTGTGGAACTCCCCTCGCTCAGCGCCAGCGAAGTCGGCAATATGGTCAGTCCCACTGTTTCAAGCACCCTGACATCTAATGTTGCTCTGGAATTAGATCCGGACAATGTGAATCTAATTAACGTTTGACTGTCATAGCTGTTGGAGTCGCCAGCTGACGTCACCTTGACCGTCTGCGCCGTGCTCCAATTTGATGGGGTGAAGGTCAGAGTGCTCTGGTCCCCGGGAGTGTTTGCATCGGTATCAAATGTCACATTGGGGTCTGAAGCCGGATGATATCGCGCTGCGGTGACAGTCACTTCTTCAGATGGCTGACCTGATAGTTTGACAGTGATATTTGAAGAGGTGCCGTCTGCCAATGGCAGTTGGTCAATCGATAGTATGGGAATAACGGGGTCAATTGCCGTAACCGCAATGCTCGCGGTGGCGGCATCGTAGCCTCCGCCCGCTGCCGTCAGCGATAGGGTTGCGCTGTCATTAACAAAATCGGCGTCTTCAGCCGCGCTCACCCGTACAGTTTGGTCGGCGCTCCAATTCAAGGTCGTGAAGGTCAGCGTGTTCTGTTTGCCGGACTTGGATGTATTCGTGTCAAACGTCACATCGCCTGAACCTGTGCGGGCCAGGGTTATCGTCACCCCCGCACTCGGCCGGCTATTCAATTTGACCGAGAAGGTCTTGCTCTGACCCTCGTTCATCGTCAGCGATGTCGGCGATAGGACAAGCTCGGCCTTGTCATCATCAATGACTGTCACATTTACTGAACCGGCGGTGACGCCGTTACCGGTCAGGCTGATCGTCGCGGTTTCATCAAGCTTGTCGGTGTCATGAGCCGCCCGGACCGTCACTGTCCGGCCTGTATTCCAGTTCGATGCATTAAAACTAAGCACGGTTTGGTTGCCGGCTGTGCTGGTACTGGTATCCACCGTCACATCGAAGTTGGTGGACGATAGACGGACTATTCGATAACTTTTGACTTGGGTATCTAGCTTGACCTCAAAGGTCTTGGTACCGCCCTCATTCATGGTCAGTGATGCCGGTGACAAGATCAGTTTGACATCGTCATCAATTAATCCTAGATGATATTTGAGGCCGCGGAGTGAAGTGCCTTGCGATAAAACGATTAATTTATCGTCGGTTTTGTCAGAATCATGGCCCACATGAAGCGTCACTGCCTGCCACTGATTCCAGTCGGATGGGGTGAAGGTTAGAGTGTTCTGGTTGCCGCTTATTTCTGGATTCGTGTCCACTGTCACATCAGAGTTGTCAGCTGAAACAGTGACTGTTCGGGTGCCTCCGGGCTGAGCCCGCAGTTTGATGTTGTAGGTATTGGTACTTCCCTCTATCAGCCGTGTCCCTGATGGAAACCACCCGGTAATGCCAACTAGCCCACCCTGACTGGCCCCAGTGACCCCGACTTGATCACCGTCATCGAGCACAGCCACCCCCACCGAGGCAGGGTTGATGAGATTGCCGGTGAAATTGACCGTTGCCTTATCGTCAGTCCTGTCTGAATTCCAATCCGTTGTGACCGTCACGGCCTGGGCGGCGAACCAGTTGGAGGTCGTGAATTCCAGCGTGTCCTGGTTGCCGTCTGTGGTGGGGTCCGTGTCAAATGTCACATCGCTTGAGCCTGTGCGGGACAGCGTCACGGTCACCGCCTCGCTCGGCTGGTCATCCAGCCTGACTGTGAAGGTTGCCGAGGAGCCTTCATCCACCGTCAGCTTGGTCGCTGATAGAACCAAGTTCTGTGCCTGGGCTGGCGCTGATAACACCAGCCCCACCAAGAATGCACCGGCGAGCAGTGGTCGCCAGGCCAAAGAGAAGAAATTAAGAGGTGATGCGCTTGGCTCAGTGCGAGTCCCGCTTAGATATGGCACCCCAGCAGAGGCCGCTGTATTGAAAGAGTCCATTGTTGTTTTTCTCCCTTATGCGGCGATTTTGCCCCTCTTGTAGCGAGGCTCCCCTCCCGCAGTGGCGGCATTCTAATCTAATCGCTAGGGCTTTTAGAGGGGGGATTTGAAACTCCTCTGAAACCGCCCGGCTCGCAAGATGATCTAGAACTGCCTCTGCAGCTCGATGCGGATTCGGGACTGGGTCAGGCCCTGGCCGGAGGTCTGGCGCTCGGTGAAGAGGCGAAGCTCAAGGCGGTCGGCGTCGTTGAACTTGACGCCGCTGCCCCAGCGTCGGGTCGAGCCGTAGGTGCTGTTGGTGAGGCGGTATTCGGAGTAGGGCGTGAACAGGCCGCCGAGAACGCTGACGCCGTAGGAG
>MEIF01000101.1 GCA_001750645.1 Gammaproteobacteria bacterium AqS3 | reverse complement strand
GTGCGGTTCTCGAACAGCGACGCCCTGCAGCTGAGTCTCTTCAGCGAGCGCCACATCGCCCGCCCCGGCGAAACCCGCTCCCGCCTCGCCGTCGAGCTCCAGAAGCGCTACTGAGCTCTACAGCCCTGGGCACAGCCGCCTACAGTGTCTAATTCTTGGTGAAGGCGGGGATCGGATCGGCGGCGGCCTTCACGGCAAAACTGTGCAGCACTTCGGCGGCGGCCACCGGATCGGGGTATCTCAGCCGCGAAATCACCCTCTCATCCCAGGCTGAAAAGCTGAAGAACCACTGCTCGGCTCCGTCATCGGAAGTGCTCGATGCCAGTATCACGTATCCAATCGGCCTATCGTCCAGCAGAAGCTGATAGGAATTGCCCACAAGTTGCCACTCAAACCCGCCCTCCGTCGGCAGCGCCGCCAAGATCTCCTCGAACCTGGCGCGCTCGCCCAATATCTCAGCGCGGACCTCTTCATAAGTCAGCTCAGAATTTCCAAAGCCGTCAGCACAGCCAGTCAATACCGTCATCAGGGCGAGTGCCACAGCGGGGCAGACCCGCTTCCGAGAAAAAATAATAAAAGGGGTTGCCCAGTATTTCATTGCAAAACTCCGAATTCTGTTCAGCGGCAGGCTGCCGCAGGCGGTTTATCGTAGGGAAACATCGCACCGTGTCAAGGCCGCCAATCCGACCGGAAAGTTTGATATAGTTGCACCCGCTCAGGCGGCGACCCTGTAAAAAGAATGGCTGAAACCCTCCCGGTCGTGCCCTGGCTCCACATAGAAGAAGACGGTGCGCACTGGCTTGAGGGCATGCGCTGCAGCGAGTGCGGTGCGATGTTTCTGGGTCACCGGGAAAACTGCTCCAGCTGCGGCGCCAGAGGCTCCCTCAAGAGCGAGAAGCTGTCCGAGACCGGCACCCTGCACGCCTTCTCAATCGTCCACCGCTCCTACCCCGGCATTGACGTGCCCTACATCTCCGCCATCGTCGATCTGGACGGCGGCGGCACCATCAAGGGCAACATCATCAACGTCGAGCCCCAACCCGAGAATCTCAGCTTCGGCATGCCGCTCCGAGTCGTCTTCGGCGACGCCCTCGGACGCAAGGATGCCGATGGAAATAATTACATCAGTTACTTTTTTGAGCCCGTCTCCTAGGCGGGCAGACAGTTCGAAAACACCAGGGAGGCAACACCATGGGCGATGTATATGTAGTCGGAGTCGACATGATCAAATTCGGGCGCTTTCCCGAGCGCACCGTTCCGGAGCTGGGCGCCGAGGCCGCCCTGATGGCGCTCGATGACGCCGGGCTGAAAATCCAGGACATGCAGGCGCTCTACTGCGGCAACCTGTATCAGTCCAGCGCCATGGTCGGCCAGCGCATCCTGCAGCAGATCGGCCAGACCGGCATTCCGGTGGTCAACACCGCCAATGCCTGTGCCACCGGCGCCACGGCCTTCAGGGAGGCCTGGATGAGCATCAAGGCCGATCAGTTCGATGCCGTGCTGGCGGTCGGGGTCGAGCAGATGGGCAAGGGGCTGCTGGGCAGCGCCACCGCCGCCAAGGGCATTCCGACCGAGGGGCTTCTGGGTTCGGGGACGATGCCGGCGGTGTTCGCCGAGGCCGGCATGGAGCACGCCCGCAAGTACGGCACGACCTTTGAGCAGTTCGCCAAGGTGTCGGTCAAGAACCACCACCACTCGACCATGAACGACAAGGCGATGTACCAGATCGAGACCCCGCTCCAGGAGGTCATGGGCGCCGAGATGATCGCCTACCCCAACACCAAGCTGATGTGCTCGGTCAACGTCGACGGCTCGGCCGCCGCCGTGCTGTGCTCCGAGAAGAAGGTCAGGGAGCTGGGGCTGATGGATCGCGCCGTGCGGGTGCGCGCCTCGGCGCTGACCACCGATGAGTTCACCGACAGGGGGCTGACCATGCCGGACGTCAACACCTGCACGCGCCGGGCGGCCGCCCAGGCCTACGAGCAGGCCGGCATCGGTCCGGAGGATCTCAGCCTGGTCGAGCTGCACGACTGCTTTGCCACCGCCGAAATCCTGCACTACGAGAACCTCGGCCTGTGCGAGGACGGCAAGGCGGGCGAGCTGATCGACGCCGGCGACACGGCGCTCGGCGGGAAAATCCCGGTCAACGTCTCCGGCGGGCTGCTGTCCAAGGGGCACCCGCTCGGCGCCACCGGCATCGCCAACGTCTACGAGGTCTGCACCCACCTGCGGGGGCGCGCCGGCAAGCGCCAGGTCGAGGGGGCGCGCCTGGGCATGACGCACGTCATCGGCCTGGGGACGGCCTGTGCCATCCACATCCTGGAGCGCGCCGCATAAGCCGCATCGGCGTCGTCTGCGACACCCACAACGCCGCCGGCAATGTCCGGTGCATTGTTGAGTTGTTCAACGATGCCGGCGTGGATCGCGTCATCCACACCGGCGACATCACCCGCCCGAAAACGCTGGAGCTGTTTGAGGCGCTGAATGCGCCGCTCTGGGGCGTCTACGGCAACAACGACCAGGAGGAGATCATCTATCTGGACCCGGTCGCCGAGCGGCTGGGCTTCCGCTTTCAGCAGCCGCCGCTGATGCTGGACTGGTGCGAGCGGCGCATCGTCGTGGTGCACGACCCGCTGGAGTTCGATGGCGCCGACCTGAGCGGCTGCGATCTGATGCTGCACGGTCACACGCACCGCCGGCGCATCGAGCACAGCGAGGACGGCGCCCTGATCTTCAACCCGGGCGAGTGCGCCGGCACCATCGCCGGCCTCAACGCCGTCGGCGTGCTCGACCTGGCCACTCTGCGGCCGGAAATCCTGAGCTTCTAGGAGCCTCTAGGAGCCTCTAGGCGGCGGGCTCGGCCGCCGCCGCCCGGCGGGCGATCCAGAAACGCCTCAGCAGCCGCTGCTGATCGCCCCCGATCGGGGTTCTGCCGTGCAGCATCCTGCCGTTGTCAATGAGCAGCAATTCACCGGGCCGCAGACGGAATTGCCGCCTCTCAACCTGGCGCACCCGGTCGTGAAAGCGCTCCAGCAGGTGGCGCCTCTCGGCATCCAAGCCCTCTTCAACCAGCCAGAACGAGTAGTAGCAGCGGTGCCGACCCCGCTCGCACCGCAGCAGCGGGTGGCGCTCGGGGTCGCCCTCAAAGACCCTGTGCTCGCGCAGGTGGATCGTCTCCAGAACCCGCTTTTCAGACTCGGTGAACGAGGCCAGCACGTCCCTGCTGTCCACCAGCAGGCTCTCGCCGCCCCGGCTGCTCTGGCGAATGCAGTGCCAGGCGACGATGTCGGCCCGGTGGTGATCGGTGTGGGGCTCGAGCCCGCGCACCGAGGTAACCAGCGCCCGGCTGCCGCTCTTGACGGTGACATCGGTGGTCTGGATGACCTCGCCCAGGCCTTCAACGAGCATCCTCGCCCCCTGCTCGGAAAGCCCGCTCCGCCGCACCGCACCGGCGCTCTGCAGCTCGGCGGCGAGCGCCGCCGTGTCGGGCTGGGCGGAGGACGAGCGGATTATTTGCAGGCGTGCCAGCAGCGGTCTTCGCAGTCGTGCCAGCAGTCGCTCTCCCCGCCCCGGCACATCGGCTCGCCGAACAGCTTGCCGTAGCGCGTCTTGGTGTCCTCGAACGCCGCCTTGAGCGCGCGCTCATCGTCATCGCCCCTGAGACCGAAGTAGGGATAGTGGTGGAAGTAGCCGCCAAAGACCCGATCACAGTCCCGGCAGTAGGCGCGGGTGTCGAGAATGTGGTAGTGCCACATCGTGTCCATGATCTTGTTGGGCACGATGGAATAGTCCGGATGCGGGTAGTGGACGCACAGCGTCAGGTAGCGCTTGTACTCGATCTCGGCGTCCTCGCACTGTGCCGGGCTCCAGCCAATGCCCTCGCCGGGCTCGGCGAGCTTCATCTTGACCATCTCCAGGTCGATCCCGGCAATCGCTGCATCAATGCCTTTGTCGATCAGAAACCGCACCCGCTCAGGGCTGATCGGCTCCGGCAGCCGCAGCGGGTGCGGCTCTGCGGGGGTGACAGGCTGTCTAATGACGGATGCGTTCCGGGCGTTTTGCATGATGGCTCTCCTCGCTTGGAAGTGACAAAGGCGACTCGCTGCCGAGTCGGTTGGCGCTGTTTTGATGACCCGACAAGACCTCAGCCCCCCTACCCCGCAGCCTCGGCTGCGGCGACGGCGGCTGCGGCGGTGGCTTCCTCCTGGGCGAAGATCATCTCCAGAAGCTCGGAGCGATCCGATCGCGTCATCGCATCCAGCAGATCCCAGATCGCATCGTTGAGCTCGTCCAGCCCGGTGCGCTCCGCCGCCTCGTGCAGCTCGATCAGGCGCTCGCGCAGCAGGTCGTTGAAGGTGCGCAGCTTGGCCGGGGTCATGTCCTGCGGTGCGGACTGGGCGGCCTCCTCAAGCCTTTCCTTTAGCCCGGCGTCGAGCTGCCCGCCGGCCACCGCCCGCAGCATCAGGACGGTCATGGCGCGGTTCTGCTGCAGATGCTTCTCCGCCCCCTTGGCGATGTCCTCGGCCGCCATCAGCAGGGCAATGCCCATCATGCGCACGCGCCCCTGCTGATACTCCTCGGCCGGCAGGGTGCTGGTCTCGGTGGCCAGCACCTGGCCGAGGGTGAACAGCACCTCGCCGGGATCAGGCCGCACGCGAGCGCCCTCCCCGCAGCAGGTCGATGATGGCGCGCTCGTGCAGGGCGGTCATGCCCCACGACGAGAATAGATTGATCGGGTCGAGGTTGGTCTGCTGGAGGAACTCAAAGCCGGCCGAGGTCCAGATCCCGATGCCCTTGACGCAGGCGAACACCTCCCACCAGTGCAGCGCGGCCGGGTCGATGGTCAGCCCGCTGGCCTGCTGCCACAGCTCCAGGGCGCGCTCGCGCTCAACCGTCCCCGCCGGCCAGTCGGGGCAGCGCAGGTGCCACGGTGCAGACAGCGCCCAGGCCAGATCCTCGAGCGGATCCCCCAGGTGCGCCATCTCCCAGTCCAGCACCGCCGTGATGCGCCCGCCGTCCACCAGCAGGTTGCCGGTGCGGTAGTCGCCGTGCACCAGCGAGAGCCGCCCGGCCTCCGGAGGCGGCGACCGGTGCAGAAAGCGGCGCGCGGCGGACAGAACCGGCTGCGGCCCCAGGTCGTCGGATTCCAGCACGCCCTCCCAGTACTCCAGCGCATCCCGCCAGCTGCTCGCCGGCCGCTTGGGCCATTCCTCATCGGCAAAGGACTCGACCGGATGGGCGGCGATCTGCCCCAGGTGCGTCCAGAACGCCTCGCCGATCGCCTCCCGGTGCTCGCCGTAGGGGTTGGAGTGGAACGGCGAGGCCGGCGCCCCCTCGACCTGCTGCATGACGATGAAGGGCGCCCCGAGAACGGCGGGGTCGGCCTCCTCGAAGACCGGCGCCGGGGTCGGGACTGCGGTGTGCTCAAAGGCCTGGTAGGCCCGGAACTCGTTGCGCGCCTCGGTGTCGATAAGGGCGCTGTCCTGGTTGATGCGGCAGATCACCGGCCACTCGGCGCCGTCC
>MEIF01000010.1 GCA_001750645.1 Gammaproteobacteria bacterium AqS3 | reverse complement strand
CCACGCCTGGATCTCCTCGTCAAACAGCGGCTCCTCGTCCCAGACCAGCGCCCAGCACTGCGAGTAATAGACCAGCTTCTGCAGCTTCATGGCGGTCATCTCGCCCTGCTGCTCCAGAATGTATCTGGCGACATTGAATACAGACATATCCGCGCCTCCATCTGACAGACAGTGAAACGGCTGCATCAGGGCAGCCGGGGCGGATTCTAGCAAAGAGCCAATCATGCACAGAATGCCGGCTCATGGAACCCCCTACTGCGTCCGAAAGCGCACCTGGGTGAAGCACAGCAGGGCAAAGAAGATCAGCCCGGCGCACAGGTAGAAGGGGATCTGATAGCTGCCGAACACCTCCTGCATGCGGGCGACGGCGTAGATGCCGATCGCCCCGCCCAGGGCATCGAGCACGGTGATGGTGCCGAGAATCTTGCCGGCGTTGACGAGTCCAAAAATATTGACCACCGAGAGCTGGATCATCGTGTAGGCCCCGCCCCAGCCAAAGCCGAAGGCCACCACTGCGATGTAGAGCAGTGTCTCGCTCATCGAGGCCAGCATCAGCATCCCGGCCAGCATGACGACGATGTTGAGGTTGAAGACCATCCTCAGCTTCAGGTAGTCCGACAGCAGCCCGAACAGGAATTTGCCGACAATGGCGCCCCAGAAAAAAAGACCGAACACGAAGGTCGCTCCCTGTGCGCTGTAGCCCATGTCGGTCAGGTGCAGCAGCATGTTTTGCTGAACGCCCAGCACGGTGAAGAAGGTGGCCATGGCGATCAGCGACAGCATCCAGAAGCTGGCGGTGCGGATGGCCTCGGAGTAGGCCATGCCCTCGTCGGCCGGAGCCGCCCCGGTGTCCTGGCGGGCGGGGGCCGGCGGCGCCTCATCGGGGGCGTCCCGCAGCCAGAGCCAGGTCAGCAGCAGCAGGATGACCGGGAACACCGCCCCAGCCTGAAAAGTTGAACGCCAGCCGATCAGCTCGATCAGCGAGGTGTTGAACTGCGACACCATCGCCCCGCCGAGGCTGGTGCCAACCAGCACCAGGCCGATGGCCTTGCCGCGGTTGTCGACGAACCAGTTCGAGACCACGATGACCGAGGCGTTGAGCCCGCAGAGCACCAGCACGACGGCGAACAGAACATGCAGGGCATACATCATCATCAGGCTGTCAGCGAAGGCATAGGTCAGCTGGCTGGCAATCAGCACGGCCCAGCCGACCAGCATGCACTTGCGCACGCCGTAGCGGTCGAGGAACACCCCGGCGATCGGCGCGAACAGCCCGGCAAACATCAGCGTCAGAAAATCGCGCACCTTGTACTCCGATCGCTCCCAGCCAAACTCGGCCAGCAGCACGTTGTCAAAGGCGGTCACGCCGGTGATGGTGAAGCCGTTGCTGACCAGCAGCGCCAGCAGCCCGAAGCCGGCCACCAGCCAGGGGTAGACCGGGCTGTGCCCCTGGCTTTCGGGTCCGGTGCTCGTCGTTTTCTGTGTGTCCATGATTTCTCCTGCTTGTCTGTCAAAGGTTAAGGACGGTTTTCCGACTGCGGCAGCGGCCGGGAGACTGCCCCGCTGTCATCGGTCGGAGGTGTGCGCCAGCTGATGCGCTCGGCAATGTCCCGGCAGCCGCTGATGCGGGCGTCCCAGTCGAAGTCCCGCAGGATGTCCTGCCAGGCGGTCAGGTGCTGCCGCACCACCAGCCAGTCGAGCGCCTGCCGCTGCACGGCTTCAAGGTCGACTTCACGCTCGCCCGGCCCGCCGCCCCGGGCGATGCTCAGGGGCTTCGGGTGTTTCCGCCTCAGCTCGAGCAGCTCATCCCAGAGCCGCAGCAGATGTCCGCCGTCCTCCTCCGGGCTGAGGTCGGGCAGCAGCGGGACAGCGCCGCCGGCATCGACCAGGTTGAGTGAGACGGACAGCCCCTCGGCGGCGGCAGAACTCAGCGCCAGCCCGACCGCAGCCCCCAGCCCGACCCCGTAGACGGCGACCTGGGTCACGCCCATCTCCTCGAGCGTGTCGCAAATCGCAGACGCCGTGCCGGACAGGTCGATGCCTCCCTGGGCGCCGCTGCGCCCGTGCCCGGGCAGGTCGACGGCATAGCATCCCGCCCCGCCGTCCTTTAACAGGGGGCCGAACTGCCCGATGGCCGAGGCGCCCAAGTCGTGCAGCAGCAGCACGATGCGCCGAGATTCCCCGGAATGCTTGAAGCCGTACCAGTGCAGTGCGGGATTTTCCCCCTCCTCAGATGCACCGCCCCCATCCCCATAGCTCACAGCCACCCCCTGACGATCCATCTCGCGCGCAAAATCGGGGCGCTGCACGGTGCGGGCGGGAAGCTTTCGAGCCATGCCTTGACAAGCGTCAAAAATCAGGGCATAGCGCTCGTCCAGCCCCGGGCCGCAGTCGCTGATCCGGACGTGCTCGCCCCAAGGGCCGTGCTCGAGAATCGGCTTCATCCAGCGATACACCGGGCTGCCCTGCCAGCAGATCACCTGGGTCGGAACCGAAACCTTGACAAGGTTGGACAGGTGCTCATTCTCAAAGGCAGCCCGGTAGGCCCGCGCATATCCAGCCCCCGCCAGCAGCTGGTCGACCAGCTGCTCCTGAACCGCATCCAGCGGAGCGGCCGGTGCGGGCAGCGCCGTCGCCTCGCTCTCCCGGTGCCAGGGGAAGTAGCGGGAGAGGTTGCGCATGTTGCACCAGTGCCCCAGCAGGTGGACGCCATCCGGCTGAACCGCGCGGTCGGGAAAGTAGCCCTCAAGCAGATCCTCGCGCTCTTCAACCTCAAAATGCAGTGCGTTGTCAAGGACCAGACCGGCCACCTGTTCGGGATGCGCCTTGGCGTATTCAGCCGCAATCTGCGCACCGGTTGCGCTGCCGTAGAGCACCAGCGGCGCCAGCTCCAGCGCCGCAATCCACTCGTGCAGCACCGAGACGTACGGGGCCAGGCCGGCATCGTCATTCGGCAGCGGGTCGGAATAGCCATAGCCCGGAGTGTCCGGGGCCAGCACGCAGCCCAGCGGCGCCAGATGCCGCATCAGCGGCGCCATGAAGCGGCTCGACATCGGCGAGGGGTGCAGCAGCACGATGACCGGCCCGTCCGCCTCGGTGTATCGATAGTGCAGCAGATTGCCGGTGCGCAGACGGTGATAGCTCTGGCGGATGGCGCTCACCGCCCCAGCACCCCCGGGTTGATGAGGTCCTCGGGGTCGAGGTGGCGCTTCAGCTGCATCAGCAGGTTCCGGTTGGCCTCGGGCATGGCTTCACGGTAGCGATAGGTGCGCCCGATCTGCAGATGAACGGCGCCGAGCTCGCACATCAGCTCGGACAGCTCGCTGCGGATCGCATCAACCGCCGCCCGTCCCTCGAGGTTTTCGTCAAATCCGGGCATGACCTTCAGCACCGAGTCGTCCATGGTGTGGCGGTGCAGGCTCTGCAGCGCGTCCTGCCAGTAGAACACCGGCTCCAGCACGCTGACGCGGGAGCCGATGGCGGTGAACAGGCAGCCGGTGGTGATGCCGTGTCGCTGCATGGTCGCGGCGTGGCCGGCAAACAGCTCCAGGATGCGCTGATACGCCCGCACCGCATCGCTGTGCGGGAACAGGCCGTGCACCGGCGCCCAGCGCTCGCCGAGGGCTCCGGAGATGTTGTTGAGCGGCGGGAAGGGATTGGCGCGCATGACGCGCGGGATGCTGTCGGCGATGCCGCGCCCGCCGCAGCGGGCGACGATCCGGCGCGCCTGCTGGATGGCGTGGCGGGCGCCCTCGGCGGTGTGCTCCGAGGCGATGCAGTGCAGCGTGTGGGTCGTGTCCTCGGCGAAGCGGCGCCCGTGCAGACCCAGCTTGATCAGGCTGCCAAACCCCTGCAGCAGCCGGCTGCTCTTCAGCACCCCGGCGGCCATGCTGAGGTCCTCGGCCAGGCTGGCGCGCCTGAGGCGCTGGCGCTGCAGCTCGGGGTCGAAGCCGAACAGCTCGCTGATCAGCCCGGTGCGCGAAATCTCGGCCATGGCGCACAGCAGCGCATCGGCGTCGGGGAAATCAAACGAGGCGTAGGCGTGGTGCGGGTATTCGCGCATCAGGGGCAGCTCGGCGACGGCCTTGATGCCCAGGGCGCCGCAGTCGCACAGGAACAGCCCGGTCAGGTCGGGTCCGAACTGGCGCATGAAGGAGCTGGAGGCGTTCTGCTGTGCGGCCGCACCGGTCTGCAGCACCGAGCCGTCGCCGATGACGACCTGCAGGCCGAGGACGTTGTCGGCGGCCGAGCCGAAGCGCCCCGAGCCCCAGAAGATCGAGTTGTTCGACAGCCCGCCGCCGACCGTGGCGCCGGCGCCCGACAGCGTTCCCCAGTAGGTCGTGCGCAGGCCGCGCGCACTCAGCGCCCTGTGCAGCTCCTGCCAGCTGCAGCCGCACTCGACCCGGACAATCATGTTTTCCTCGTCGATGTCAAGCACCCGGTTCATGCACGACAGATCGACGAGCAGCGCCGGCGCCGCACCGTCGGAGAGGTATCCGCCGGTGTAGGACATCCCGGCGCCGCGCGGCAGCACGCGCACCCTGCGGGAGGTCGCCAGCCGCACCGTCTCCGCCAGCTGCTCGAGGCCGGCCGGGCGCACCAGCAGCCCGATCGGGGCGCCGTGGGAGTAGATGTCCTGGGAGTAGCGCTCGAGCGTTTCATCGTCCCGCACCACGCCGTCCTCGCCGAGCTGCTGCACCAGCAGCTGCGCCAATTCGGTCAGTGCAGAGGACATCAGGCGGCCTCGCCCTGATCGGCGGGATTGAGGAGCGCATCGATGCGCTCGGCCAGGCGGAGCAGTTCAAAATCTCGGTCCCGACGCCCGACGATCTGCAGCCCGGGGCGCAGCGGGTCCGGGACCGCTGCCGGGAGGGGAATGCTGATGGCGGGATGGCCGCTGATGCTGAACGGCGCCGTGAAATTGGCCTGATCGTCGGGCGCCTCGCAGGTGAATTCAAAGGCGCCCTGCGGGGTGGTCGGCAGCAGCAGCCCGTGGATGGAGCCGGCCTCGAACAGCCGGTCGACGGCTTCCCGGCAGTCGCGCAGCCTCTGCCTGGCCGCCGCAAAGCGCTCGGGCGGCTGGCCGGCGGCCCAGGCGAGCATCTTCCTCAGCCCCGAAGAGAGCGCACCGCTGTCGCCGTCCAGGTGATCCCGATGCGTCCGCAGCATCTCCCGCAGGCACTCGACCAGCCCCGCCCTGCGACATGCGTTCAGATCCAGATCCGCCAGAGACACCTCCGACAGCTCAAACCTGCCCGCACCTGCAATGACCTCCCGCACCCCGTCCATCCGTTTTTGCACGTCCCCAGCGGCGAACGATAAGCCAGTCACCCATCCCAGGCGAATATCGCCCATGTCCGAACCGGCGGCGGGGGCGGCCCGCCCGCTGAGCGCCTCAAGCAGCCCGGCCAGCGGCACCGGACGCCTGGCCATCAGCCCGACGCTGTCGAGCTGTGCGCTCACCGGAACCACGCCCCGCAGCGACAGCCAGCCGCCCGAGGGCTTGAGACCGCAGATGCCGCAGTAGGCCGCCGGGATCCGCACCGAGCCCATGGTGTCGGTGCCCAGGGCGAACTCGCCGCAGCCCGATGCGACCCAGACCGCCGAGCCGCCGGAAGACCCGCCGGGCGTCAGCTGCCGATCCGCCGCCAGCGGGTTGAGGCAGCGCCCCCAGTGCGGATTGTTGCCGGTCGCCCCGATGGCGGCCTCGTCCATGTTCAGCTTGGCGGCGATGAGCATGCCGGCACGCTGTGCGCGCTCGATGACATCGGCGTGACTCTCGGCGCGGTGCGGCGCCCCGCCGAGCCCGGCGCCGGTCGGCATTCCGGCCACGTCAATGTTGTCCTTGACCGCCAGTGCGTGACCGTCGAGCGGCGAGCGCCGGCGCCCCTGCCGGGCGCGCTCGTCGCTGCCGCGCACCCCCCGCAGCAGCTCGTCGAAATCGGCCAGGTGGACCCAGGCGTTGTGGCGGTTGGGCAGGGCGACTTCCCACTGGCGCCGCAGCCGATCCTCAAAGCCGCCGGCCGCCGCCCCGCTCACCTGCCCTCCAGATTGCGGCGGTCGATCAGGCGCAGCGGTTTCTGCCTGGAGTTGATCTCGGTCAGCGCCGCCGTCCCCCCGGGTGCGGTCAGCTCGACCGCAACCGCAATGCCCAGCGCCTGGTGCAGCCGCTCGAGGCAGCGCTCGTGCAGGGCGGCGGCATCGGCGGCATCGGCGGCCTCAGTCGCCTCGGCCTGCACGGTGAGCTCATCGCGCCCGCTCGCATCGCGCTCGACGATGCAGACGTACTCGCCGATGCAGCCGTCGATGTCCTGCAGCGCCGCCCCGACTGCCTGCGGGTAGATGTTGATGCCGCGCAGCTTGACCATGTTGTCGGCGCGCCCGCGAAATCCGGCAATGCGCCGGAACGGCAGGTCGAAGCCGCCGGCACCGCCGAGCACCTCGGTGATGTCGTGGGTGTTGAAGCGGATCACCGGAAAGGCGTCGGTCTTGTAGAGGCAGGTGACGACCATCTCGCCGCGGGCCTCGGGTTCGGGCACGAGCAGCTCGCCGGTCTCGACGTCGAGCAGCTCGACCCGCTGGGCGTCCTCCCAGACGTACATGCCGGCGTGGTCGGCGCCCTCGGCGGCAATGGCCCCGGTGTCGCCGACCCCGTACCAGTCGAACAGCTCCGGCCCGCCCCACAGCTCCGACAGCTCTTCGCGCGACTCGAGTCCCAGATGCCCGGAGATCATGCGGATGCGGATGTCGCACCCGGGCTCGATGCCGCACTCGCGCGCGACCCCGGCGAGCTTCCTGATGTAGTCGGCAAAGCCGACCAGGGTGTTGACGCCGAAGCTCTGCATCAGGGCGACCTGGCGCACCGAGGGGGTCTCGACCCCGGTGCCGGCCGAGAGGAAGAGCGCATCGGTGTAGTGCAGAAAGGCCTCGCGCACGTAGTGGCCGCCGTTGATCATCCCGTGCCCGTAGCAGGACTGCACCACGGCGCCGGCATCCAGCCCCTGCAGGCGGTAGGCGCGCGCCAGCAGGATGTTCTGGATCTCGCGCCCGCGCGGGCCGAAGATGAGCGGCTGCGGGCTGCCGGTGGTGCCCGAGGTCGTGTGGACGACCATCGGCAGCTGCACCCCCTCGGGGGCGGCAAAGTCCCCCAGCGGGGGGTGGGCGGCGACCGACTCCATCAGGTCGGACTTGTCGTAGACCGGCAGCCTGGAGCAGTCCTCCAGAGAGGCGATGTCGCCCGGTGCAACGCCCGCCCCCGTCCAGAGGCGGCGGTAGAAGGGGATCTGCCAGCCCCATTCGACCAGCGCCAGAAAGCGCCGCTGCTGCAGGTCGCTGAGCTCGTCCCGGCTCATGCCCGAAAAGCGCGCCAGAAATTCCTCGCCGACGGGGTACTCGCCGAGCAGCTCCCCGGCGCTGAAGGCGTCGAAGTAGGGCGAGGCCGACATCAGCGGGCGGCCTCGACTTCAGCCTGGGACACCGCCGGCAGGCGCAGCAGCCGGGTCAGCTCGGCGATGTCGGCCAGGTCGTCGAGGCGCTGCACGGTCTCGACGATGCGCCCGGCGTCCGCCCCCGCCAGCCCGATCGAGGCCGCACAGGCGTGAAACTTCTCCAGCTGGCGCGCCTCGCTGAGCGGGTTCTGCGGGGCGCCGAGGGCGCACTCAATGTCGAGCGACCTGACCTCGCCGCCGGCGAGCTCGACCTCGATGCGCTGCGGCGCCATGGCATTGGGATCGTCCCACTCGCCCGCACGCACCGAAATGCGCGAGGCCGGCTCCGCCCAGTCGCCCTCGGCGATGCGCGCGGGGTCAAAGTCCTGCACCCGAACCCCGCCGTGCAGCAGCAGCCGGGCCCCGACGTAGGGGGCGCACAGCCTGGCCGTGCTGGGCGGCATGTCGACCGTCGCGGGCCGGTCGACGAGGCGGACGATCAGCGGCGGGGCGATCAGCCGCACGGCCCTGACCTCGCACCGCAGATCCGCACCGCCCAGCCGCAGCAGGCCGTCGAGCAGGGCGTGCGTGGCACGGCCGCTGGGAAAGGGCTTGTGGCTGATGCGGGCGATCTCGCCCGAGCCGAGCCGCTGTGCGGCGTCCTCCCAGTTGCCGCCCTGCTCGAACAGCCGGTAGAAGCCGAACTCCCCGTGCAGGAACTGCCGGGGACCGCACAGACCGGCGCGCGCCATCTCAACGGCCATGACGGCATTGCGCGCGGCGAAGCCGATCTGCATCGGCAGCGCCTGGGCGCCCTCCAGGTGCGCCTGCATGGTGCCGCCCAGCTGGCAGCAGGTCAGGCTGAGGGCGTGCAGTGAGCGCTCGGCATCCAGGCCGGCCAGGTGCGCCATGGCCGCGGCCGCACCGAGCGCCCCGCAGGTCCCGGGGCGGAAAAAGCGCATCGGCCCGCTGCTCGCCATGCCGAGCACGGCGGCGACCTCGACCCCCGTGCAGACGGCGTCGATCAGCTCCGCCCCGGAAACCGGTCGGGGGTGCGCCTCGGCAAAGCCGACGGCCGATGCCAGCACCACCGCCATGGGATGCACCACGGCCTCCTCGTGTACGCAGTCAAATTCCTGGCAGTGGATCTGCAGGGCGTTCTGCATGGCCGCCAGCGGCGCCGGCAGACGCACATCGCCGCCGGCCCAGACCGACGCCTGCGGCGCCCCCGCCCAGCTGCGGGACAGCCTGAGCAGGTCGGCGCTCCACGGCAGGCGCGCCCCGCTCAGCCCCACGCCCAGCGAGTCGAGGATGAATACCCGCGCACTCGTGCGGGCTGCGGCGGGCGGCTGCCAGCGACCGGCGATGAACTCGGCCAGCACCCCGGCACCCTCGCGCGCACCGCTGCAGCTCACGGCAGGATGTCCCCGCCGACGGGCGCATTCCAGTCGGACTCCAGCGCCCAGCTCTGCAGCGCCTCGCTGCGCGCCCGGTTGAGCCCGCCTGCGGCCATCAGGTGCGCCGCCTTGTCCAGCAGCATCGCGCGGGACATCGGCGCCTCGGGATCGCCGAGGGCGTCGGACACCTCGGCCGAGACCGCCCCGCCGTCCGCCGTGTGCAGCCGGACGCAGGCGCCGTAGTGCTGCGGATAGGCGCTGTCAAAGTCCTCGCGCACCGCGACCGAGACCCGGCTCCGGGCGCCCCGCAGCCGGTCGAAGCCCTCGCCCGATGCGACAAAGCCGTCCAGGTCTATCTCGCACCCGGCCATGACCAGCGCCGTGCAGTGCTGCAGGCTGAACTTGGCCTGCAGGTCGGTGCCTGGTTCGGGGTTGTCGCAGAACTTGAGGGCATCGGCGTAGGTGAACACCTCGGCGCGCTCGATTTCGGCGCCGTCCGGCAGCTCGCTGCGGGCGCGCAGGGCGGCGTCGAGCGCCGCATGGGCGTGGCGGCAGGCGGGCCAGGGCTTGAAGCTGACCTCGCCGATCATCCAGTCATCGGCATCGCCCTGGATCAGCTGATCGGGCCGGGCGTCGGGCGCCATGGCGGCGTAGAGCCCCTGCTCGCCCTCGAGGATCGACGCCGGCCCGCTGATGCCGGCGCCCGCCAGCTGCGCTGCGGCTGTTCCGTCCAGCGCCGCGGCAATGCAGTGCCACTGCTTGGTCAGCACGTCCTCGTGGCGCATCTGCCAGAGCCCGCCGGTGCGGCTGAGGGCGTTGGCGATGGCCCAGCCGGTGCGCTCCCGGTCCAGACCCAGCAGCGCCGATGCGGCGGCGGCGGCGGCGGGCGTGCCCATCGTGGCGGTGTTGTGAAAGCGGGCGTAGTGGGCGGCGCCCAGCGTGCGCCCGATGCGAATGGCGCACTCATAGCCGATGACCATCGCCCGGAGCGCCTCGATCAGCGGGCGCCCCCGCTGCTGGGCGAGCGCCAGGGCAACCGGGATCACCACCGGGCCGGGGTGCAGGGTCGAAGTGCGGTGAACGTCGTCCATCTCGCCGACATTGCCGAGGCCGGCGTTGATCTGCAGGGCGTCCTGCCAGCCAACCGATCCGTGGAACAGGCCCCGGCAGGGTCCCGAACCGGGTGCGGCGCCGGAGGATTTCAGGGTCTCGGCGAGCATCGAGCCGATCTCGCCGTGGCCGTGAACCGCACAGCCCAGCCAGTCGAGCAGGTGCAGGCGCGCCCGCATCAGCACCGCCTCGGGCACCGGCCTGAGCAGCAGTTCGATCAGGCGGTTGAGCAGGGTTTCCTGCATCGGCGACACCATCCCTGCCGATGAGGCCAAAATCATAGCAAATAGGCTCAATGTGTTAACATTAAGACATTGTGCGCAGCCTGATTTTCGCCTGAAAATCAAGGCTTCTGCGAGGTCTCAGCGCCCCGGATGCCATGCAAACAACGGACAAGACAGCCCGGCAGATCTACGAGGAAGTCCGCGCCAACCCCGCCCGCAAACGCTTCGGCTTCGGTGCGCGCCTCGCCGTCGTCAATGTCGACGTGCAGAGGGCCTACACCGCCGTCGGCGAGTTCGCCACGGCCTATCAAACCCACCCCCGGCAGCTTGAGTTCATCGACCTGATCTCGTCCCGGGCGCGGGCGAAATCCCTGCCGGTGATCTGGACCTACGTCGCCTACATGGCCTCGGGCGAGGACGCCGGGGTCTGGGGGACGCGCACCGACACGCCCGACTCGCTCCAGAACATCAAGTTCGGCTCGCCGCGCAGCGAGTTTGACGAGCGCGTGCATCCGGACCGGGAGCGGGATGCGATCTACTGCAAGCGCATGCCCTCGGCGTTTTTCGAGACCCCGCTGCAGTCGCTGCTGGTCTGGCACCGCATCGACACGCTCGTCATCACCGGCGGGTCGACCTCGGGCTGCATCCGCGCCACCGCCGTCGACAGCCTCAGCCGCGGCTACCGCACCATCGTCCCCGAGGAGTGCGTCGCCGACAAGCACGAGAGCTACCACTACGCCAACCTGACCGACCTGATGCTGAAGTACGCCGACGTCGTGCCGGTGCAGGAGGTCATCGACTGGCTCGACGGCTATGCACCGCGCGGGGGCGAGCCCCGGTGAAGCGGGATCCCGGGCTGTACAGCTTCGACCTGTACCGCGACCGGCCCAAAATCACCTGGCCCAACGGCGCCCAGATCGCCCTGTGGGTCGCACCCAACATCGAGTTCTACGAGCTCCACCCGCCCGCCAACCCGCAGCGCCGCCCCTGGCCCAGGCCGCTGCCGGACATCGTCCCCTACGCCCACCGCGACTACGGCAACCGCGCCGGGCTGTGGCGCATGATGCAGGCCATGGACGACTGCGGCATGCGCGGGTCGATCTCGCTGTCGGTCGCCCTGTGCGACCACCACCCCGAGATCATCGAGGCCTGCAGGCAGCGCGACTGGGAGTTCTTCTCGCACGGCATCTACAACACGCGCTACTGCTACGGCATGAGCGAGGCCCAGGAGCGCGCCATCATCGAGGACTCGATCGAGACCGTCGAGCGCGCCGCCGGCGCCCGCATCGCCGGCTGGCTGGCGCCGGCGCTGACCCACACCGAGCGCACCATGGACCTGATCGCCGAGTACGGCGTGCGCTACACCTGCGACCTGTTCCAGGACGACCAGCCGCAGCCGGTGCGGGTGAAGTCGGGGCGGCTGATCAGCATGCCCTACTCGCTCGAGATCAACGACGTCATCTGCTACAACTCCTACGGCCAGACGCCGCGCCAGTACGGCGACCTGATCCGGCGGCAGTTCGACCGGCTGCACGCCGAGGGCGCCGAGAGCGGCACGGTCATGTGCATTCCCCTGCACCCGTTCCTGGTCGGCCAGCCGCACCGCATCGAGGCCTTCCACCGCGCCCTCGAATACTGCTGCACCCGGTCGGGGGTCTGGAAGGCGACTGCGGTTGAGATCTGCGACCACTACCTCGAGCACCACTACGACGACGCCGTCGCGCGCGCGGGAGGATCGGCATGAGCGGACAGGACGAGGGCGGGCTGCCGGAAGAGTTTCTGCGGTATCCCCGGCGGGGCTATGGCATGGACCACGACTGGTATGAGTGGTCGATGCTGCACGAGCGAGCGCCCGTGTCCTGGCCCGGCGGCGAGGCGCTGGCGCTGATGCTCGTGGTTCCGCTGGAGTGGTTCCCGCTCGACAGCAGCAACAAGCCGTTCCGCCCGCCCGGCGGCATGCTGACCCCCTATCCGGACCTGCGCCACTACACCAGCCGCGACTACGGCAACCGCGTCGGCGTCGTGCGGCTGCTGGACCTGTTCGCCGAGCTGAATGTGCGCGCCACCTTTGCGGTCAATGCCGAAGTCGCCCGGCGCTACCCCGAGCTGATCGACGCCGTGCGCTCGGGCAGGCACGAGATCTGCGCCCACGGCATTGACATGGCGCACCTGCACTCGGGCGAGCTGCCGATCGAAACCGAGCGCGAGTGGATCGGCCGGGCGCTGGACATGCTGCGGGAGGCGCTGGACTCGCCCCCGCGCGGCTGGCTCTCGCCGGGGCGCAGCGAGTCGGCCAACACCCTCGAGCTGCTGGCCGGGGCCGGCCTGGAGTACTGCCTCGACTGGGTCAACGACGACATGCCCTATCCGCTGCTCGGCGGGCGGCTGACCGCCATGCCGCACTCGGACGAGCTCAGCGACCGGCAGATCATCCTCGACTACCGCCACACCGAGGAGTCCTTCGTCGAGCAGATCGGCGACGCCGCGCGCTGCCTGGCCGCCGAGACCGGGCGCTTCGGCGGACGCATCCTGCCGCTCTCGGTCAGCCCCTGGGTCAGCGGCCTGCCCTACCGCATCGACTATCTCAGGCGCGCACTGGACGGGGTGCTCAAGGCGCATTCGGTCTGGAGCGCCGGGGCCGGCGAGATCTGCCGGCACTGGTGCGGGCAGAGCGGCCAGGGGAACGCTTCTTGAGCCGAACCCTGTTCGAAAAGCTCTGGGACGCCCACCAAGTCGCCCGCGCCGGCGGGAATGCCGACTACATCTATATAGACCGCATGTTCCTGCACGAGCGCATGGGCTCGGTGGCGCTGAGGAAGGTGCTCGACCGGGGGCGCCGGGTGCGCGCCCCGAAACAGGTCTACGGGACCATCGACCACATCGTCGACACCCGCCCCGGGCGGGGCGGCGAGCGCACCCAGGTGCCCGGCGGCGAGGTCTTCATCCGCGCCATGCGCAAGGGCGCCGAGCGCACCGGCATCCACTTCTACGACCTCGACGACCGCAGGCAGGGCATCGTCCACGTGGTCGCGGCCGAACAGGGCATCGCCCTGCCCGGAATGACTCTGGTCTGCCCCGACAGCCACACCAGCACGCTGGGGGCGCTCGGGGCGCTGTGCTGGGGCATCGGCATCAGCGAGGCCGAGCACGCCCTGGTGACGCGCACGCTCAAGGTCGCCCGCCCCCAGACCATGCAGGTGCGCTTCGAGGGCGAGCTCGGCAGGGGCATCGGAGCCAAGGACCTCGCCCTGCACCTGATCCGCTCGCTCGGCGCCGACGGCGGCCGGGGCTGCGCGCTGGAATACGCCGGCTCCGCCGTGCAGGGACTGGACATGTCCGGGCGCTTCACGCTCTGCAACATGGCGGTTGAATTTGCCGCCTTCAGCGCCCTCATCGGATTTGACGACAAGACCGGGGATTACGTTAAAAATCGGACCCCCTCGGCGCTGGACGGAACCTTCTCCGACTGGGTCAGCGACCCCGGGGCAGCCTTTGACCGCAGCGCCGAGCTGGACGTCTCCGGGCTGGCTCCGATGGTCACCTGGGGCACCAACCCCGAGCAGGGCGTGGCGATCGACGAGGCCGTCCCGTCGCCGCTCGACTGCCCGGACATCGAGGCCGCCGGAGGCGCCCTGCACTACATGGGGCTGACCCCGGGCGAGCGCATTCAGGGCAAGCAGATCGACTACGCCTTCATCGGCTCCTGCACCAACGCCCGCATCGAGGACCTGCGCGCGGCGGCGGAGATTCTCAGGGGGCGCCGGATCAGGGAGGGCGTCCAGGGCGTGTGCGTGCCGGGCTCGAGCTTCACCAAGCGGCAGGCCGAACTCGAGGGACTGGATCGCATCTTCATCGACGCCGGATTTGAATGGCGCGAGTCGGGCTGCTCGATGTGCTTTTACGCCGGCGGCGAATCCGCCCCGCCCGGCGCCCGCAGCATCAGCACCTCCAACCGCAACTTCGAGGGCCGCCAGGGGCCCGGCGTGAGAACCCATCTGGCCGGCCCGCAGACGGTCGCCGCCTCGGCCGTGCGCGGGCGCATCGCCGATCCCCGCGAGTTTCTGAAATGACCCCGTTCGAGCCCCTGACCGGCATCGCCGTCCCGATGCCGCAGCCCAACATCGACACCGACGCCATCATCCCCTCGCGCGCCATCCGGGGCATCGGGCGGGAGGGGCTGGCCGAGGGGCTGTTCGCCAACTGGCGCTACCTGCCCGGCGGTCTTGAACTCAACCCCGGCTTCGTGCTCAACCGACCCGAATACGCCGGCGCCCAGATCCTGCTCGGCGGGGCCAACTTCGGCTGCGGCTCCTCCCGGGAGCAGGCCGTCTGGGCGCTGCAGGAATTCGGCTTTCGGGCGGTCATCGCCCCCGGCTTCGGCGACATCTTCCGGCGCAACTGCATCAACAACGGCCTGCTGCCGGTGGTCATGCCCGCCGAGGCCGTCACGGCGATGGCGCGCTGGGTCGAGGAGAAGCCGCAGTGGCATAAGCTTCGCATCAACCTTCAGGCCGGTTCGATCCTGCCCAGCGAAGGCTGCCCAGCCTGGCTTGGCGAAACCCTGCACAAGACAAGAATCGAGCTGGACGACGACGAGCGCGAGATGCTGCTCAGGGGAATCGACCCCATCGACCTGACGCTGCGGCGTCTCGGCGACGACCTGGACGAGTTTGAGAAACGGCATCTGGGCAAATATTGGTATTTACGCAACTCTTGAGGATTTCCAATGAGCACTGACACAAACAACCTGCAGGTGCGGCTGGTGCGCACCCCCAAGGGCGTCCCCGTCGAGGCCGATTTTCAGCTCGTCGAAACCGACCCGCCCGCCATCGGCGAGGGCGAGGTGCTGTGCCGCAACCTGTGGCTCTCGCTGGATCCCTACATGCGCAGCCAGATCGCCGGACGGCACCTCTCCGGCAGCATCGCCCCCGGCGACGTGCTGCTGGGCGAGACCGTCGCCGAAGTCATCGCCTCGCACCACGACGCCATACCGGTCGGCGCCATCGTGCGGGGGTTTGGCGGCTGGCAGACCCTCAGCGCCCTGCCCGGCTCCAGCGTTGCCGCACTCCCCGAGGCGCTGTGCGAGTCCCCGTCGCTGGCGCTCGGAGCGCTCGGCATGCCCGGACTGACCGCCTGGGCCGGCCTCAAACACCACGTCGACATCCAGCCGGATGCGACCCTGCTGCTGGGCGCCGCCACCGGCGCCGTCGGCAGCGTTGCCGCAGGGCTGGCGCGGCACTGGGGCGCCCGCGTCGTCGGCGTGGTCGGCAGCGAGGCCAAGCGGCGCTACGCCCTGGAGACCCTGGGCTGCACCGAGGTCATCAACCGAAATGACCGCTCCGACACGCTGGACGAGGCGCTCAGGCGCGCCTGCCCCGACGGCATCGACATCTACTTCGACCTCGTCGGCGGGGCGCTGCTGCACTCCGCCTCAGCCCAGCTGGCCCACGGCGGCCACATCATCCTGTGCGGACTGATGGCCGAGTACAACTCGACCGAGCGCAGCGGCGGCCCCGCACCGGGGCTGATGCTGCGCGCCCGGGCCACCCTCAGCTCGCTGGTGGTCTACGACTACGAGCACCAGCGGGGGGCGTTCATCGAGGAGTGCCTGCCGCTGATCCAGGACGGCGCCATTGCCTTTCGAGAAGACATCACCGACTCGCTGGCCGGCGCCCCCGCCGCCTTCTGCCGCCTCATGCGCGGCGAAAACTTCGGCAAGGCGCTGGTGCGGGTGGGTTAGGACCCTTTGCTGATATATCATTCGCCGCCCATTCTGGTTAATAAAAAAACTACAAGCGCCCCAACTTGAGGTTAGTTACATGACGGATATTGACAAGGAATCATTAGTTTCGGAGGAGATTGCACCGACCCAGTTATCTATGGACATGACATCGTCCAAAAGACATGCCAGTTCATCGAGAAAACACAGGCGAAGTCGCAAAGTAAATGGCGCCCTGCATCACGGCGACTGCATAAAAATAATGAATGAAATGAAAAAGGAGAGCGTAAAAATTATAGTGACATCGCCGCCCTATAACATTAAAAACAGCACTGGAAATGGCCTCAAAGATTGTCGCGGAGGCAAGTGGAAAGGCGCCGCTCTTCAACAGGGTTATGACACACATGCAGACGCCATGCGGCATGGGGAATACGTCCAGTGGCAAAGGGATTGCCTGACTTCCATGATGCGGGTTCTCAGGCAAGATGGAGCGATTTTTTACAATCATAAATGGCGCGTTCAGGGCGGCCTGCTGCAGGACCGGCATGATATTGTCGATGGTTTCCCAGTCCGTCAGATTATTATCTGGCAGCGAAATGGCGGGATCAATTTCAATCCCGGCTATTTTCTGCCGACTTATGAAGTGATATACCTGATCGCCAAGCCCAAATTCAAATTGACCCCAAAATCAAATGCCATGGGTGACGTGTGGAAAATTTCACAGGAAAAAAATAATGAACACCCCGCTCCCTTTCCCATCGAACTGGCCACCCGCTGCATCGAATCGGTTGATGACGGATTGGTGCTTGATCCTTTCATGGGCAGCGGAAGCACGGCCATTGCTGCCGAACTGAACAATCGCGAGTGGATAGGCATTGATATTTCAGAGAAATACTGCGATATGGCCAAAGATAGGATCGCTGAGATAACCGGAAAGAGTTTCTGAATGCCGATAATTAATGACCTGGAATTCTTCCCAAGACTTCGAGAAATTATCGATATGGGCTGGATATCCATTCCAGATGAAGCAGGCTACCGCGGCACAGGCGGTCCAGGCTTATTGCTGGAAAGTCTGATTGGTGTCGATGTCAATAACAGAGACGGGCCTGACACCGGAATCTGGGAGCTGAAGTATCACAGCGGATCAGCGCCAATAACCCTTTTTCATCTGTCACCAAACCCGAGGGGAATCATGCATGACGTGGTGCGCGGCTATGGCTGGCCCAACGATAGAGGCCAGACAAGTTTTCGGCACACTCTTTGGGGGAAATCCAATCGAGGGTTTTATGTGTTTAACGACGAGGAAACTCAGCGGATAGTTATTCGAAAAAACGGGGAGGAAAATAATCCCAATGCTCCAGAGGCCTACTGGGAACATGACAAGCTGATTAACGCATTTGTATACAAATTGCGCAGATTGGCCTTGGTCAAAGGCAGGAAGAAAAGGGAACAGGTTAAATATGAAAGCGTCGTGCTGTATTCAGACCCCAATACCACGGGTTTGATTAAGGCGATAGCATCAGGAAAAATTGCCATTGATTTTGATGCCAGAACAAACACCGGTGCGCGAGGCTTGAGAGATCATGGAACCAAATTTCGAATCAAATCAGGTGATTTAAAAGATCTGTATTCCAAAAGGCAATTTCTGGATTGAATATTTGGGGCGTCAATATTCAACCCAAAAATATTCTCACGATCTTATGAGAATGAAAAAATCATTCCCCTTTCGATCTTGCGGTGATCTTGTTGAAATCTCCCCGCCGCCATTGCAGAAGCTGCACTTGGGCGAGGCGGGGAGCTGGTCGGCGCCCCGCTGCATGCTCGGCATTGACACCGATCAAGGTCAGGCGCTCAACTGCACGCATAGCCGGCGCAGCGAAAATTTCTCAAAGCCGGTGCGCCCCTGCAGTTTTTTAAGCGGTGTGACAGTCCCTCGCGCAAAACGCGCAGCCGTTGGATTTCCAATAAATCTTCTTCGCTGCCGCCACGGCTTCATGGCAATTATTGAAATGACCCAGCCTTTCCTTGCTTTTTATTTTGTGAAACCACTCACAAGGCCTGGAGCCATTGTGAACCTCGTGATCTCCGTTCTCCTGAGCGTTGTTGTTGACGTAATAAACACCTGGACCTGACATGAGCACTCTCCCATCTCTGCAGAGCTGGCCTGGGACTTTTTGGTCAGATAAAAGATGCAGCTGGATCGTCAGCGGATTGAGCGGATCCAGCCTTCGCACCGTGCCTTTTGAAATGGCATCGGGCGCCATAATCCGGGTCGCTCTTTTTTCTTGCGTGAGTTTTGAGTTTGGAAATATCACAAAATACATATAGACTATCGGGCGCCGACGAGGGAAGGGGAACCCCCTCCGGTTCTCATTGACCTCACACTGAACACGAGGAACCTACCCATGCTGAAACTACATTTCGCCCCCCGCTCCAGGGCCATTCGAGTCGCCTGGCTGCTGGAAGAGCTGGGGCTTGACTACGAACTCAACCAGATGGAGTTCCATCCAAAAGATCTGAAGTCCGATGAACATCGCGCCCGGCATCCGCTGGGCAGAATCCCGGTGCTTGAAGAGGGCGATCTCCTGCTCTGGGAGAGCGGCGCCATCATCGAATACATCCTCGAGCGCCACAAGAATGGCGGGTTAAAGCCCGGCGTCGACGATCCCTCCTGGCCGCTGTATCAGCAGTGGTTCCACTACACGGAGGGAATGGTGATGCCGCCCGTCAACACCATTGTTGTGCATACGCTCCTGCTGCCGCCGGATCGCCGCGACCCCAATGCCCTGGCGCAGGCGCAAAAACTCCTGACGCGCTCGCTGCTTCCCGTGAATGAGGCGCTTGAGGGCAGGGAATACCTGATTGGCAATTTCTCAGCCGCCGACACCATGCTCGGACACGCCTGCATCATGAGCGGCCGGCTGAACTGCATCACCGAGGAGATGACGAACCTGCAAGCTTATGTTGATCGCCTCTGTGCACGGCCGGCATTTGTCAAGGCCGACAGCATCGGGACGCCCGGCTAGATTCACTCCCCCTCCGGTCAGGATGGGCGGCGGGGCTGACACAGGACTTCTGCATCCGCGGCATTCACATTCAAGGCGCCCCGAAAAGCGGGCGGCAGCGGGCGCCGCCTGACGACTGCCCTCAGCTTCGCAACAATCCGTTCCCAGCCTCAGAACCCTGAAGCTCTCCAATCCGGTCGGGATCTGAAATCGTGCCCTTGGGATCCCACAGCCACCCGCAGCCATTGCAGAAGCTGCACTTGGGCGGGGCGGGGGGCTGCTCGGCGCCCCGCTGCAGGCAGTACAGCCCGATGATCGGATCGATGCGCCCCGTGGTCTCGACGCCGTCCGCCCCGGAGTAGTAGCCGTCGGCATCCGGCTTGGGATTCAGCTCCAGTGCATCGGCCATGATCTTCTCGATCTCCGCCTTGTGCTCCTCCTTGGGCATGTCGATGAAATCGATGACCACCCGCCCGGTGATCTCGCGATCGCGCAGCAGCCCCTTTTTGATGCACTGTGCCGCCCGCCGATTGGCGACGTACTCAAAATTGGCGAGATCGCGGCGCGCCCGCAGCGTGCTCGCATTGACGTCGATCGAGGTCAGACGATCCACCCGGTTGACGTTGAGCGAGACGCCGTCGTTCAGCGGCACGCGCAGCCGGCGCAGCGAGAATTTCTCAAAGCCGGTGCCCTTGCAGTCCATGCAGGGCTCGCCGTACTCCTTCAGCAGCAGCTCGCCGGTGTTCTGGTAGGTCATGGCGTAGATCCCCATGACCGGATCGACCACGTTGTCGGAGTGCATCTGCACCTCGCCGGCGTGGGCGCGGAATTCGCGCGCCGCGTCCTTGAAGTAGAGCTTGAACTCCGAGGCCATGCCCTTCTCGATGCGGTCGTGCTCGCGCGGGGCGGTCATCGGCAGAAAACTGACCACGACGATGCCGCTGAGCCCCTTGCCGTCGAGCAGCCGGCGAATCGCGGGCACGGCGCGCAGGTTGGTGTCGACCATCTGCTTCTGCCGGACATCCTGGTCCGCCTCCTCAAACAGTTCCGGATGGTGAACATTGACCGCCACCAGCGCCTCGGTCTTGTTGTGGGTCAGGTAGCCGCCCCCCGGAATGTCCAGGCGGTTGCTGAACAGACGGGGGCGGATCGGCTCGCCCCGCTTCAGCTTCAGCACCTCAAATTCGACGCTCTGATCAAACAGCTCGGCGTCTTCAAGCTGCTCCTCAATGCGGATCTTCTCGACCAGCGGCGGCAGCAGATCCTGCACCAGGGGGGACAGCGTCTTGCTGGCAAACTCCTCGTCGTCGACGACGATCTCGCGGCAGTCAAACAGCTGCTGCACCAGCCAGTCAACCAGCTGCTGATTGGCCGGCACCGGCCGCACCAGCACCGGATGATCGTGCCTCGCCAGGTCCCTCGTCCCGCTTTCGATCTCCTCGGCCGACTTCATCAGATTGTTCAGATCGACCTGCCAGTCATCCTCGGACTGCAGCAGGGCCAGCTTTTCGCCGACCAGCGAGTAGCCCGCCGGCAGCGGACGCTGCTGCATCCAGGACTTGAGCACATCAGTCCGCTCCAGCATCGCCTTGTCGCGCTTGGTCTTGTGCCGGATGAAGAAATTCATGTGGTGCTGGTTCTTGCCGTTCATCAGCAGCCGAAAAAACCGCCCGCGCAGTTCCAGCTCCTGCGTCACCAGCGGCCCCTTGTTGTCGATCGGCGCGCGCAGCACCCGAACGGCGATCTTCTCGCCCTTTCTGAACGGGCGGCCGAGGCGATTGGGACTGTTCTGAACCGCGCGCAGCATCGCCCAGCGACCGGAGCCGATGTCCACCTTGACGTGACCGGCGCGGGGATCGACCTGGCTCACCACGCCCAGGTAGATCTCGCCGAGGCGCCGCTGCCCCGACTGCTGCCCGTCGTCCTGAAACTTCGACGGCGTCACCAAGAGCGACGAGTCGATCTGGCGGGTGCCCAGAATGGACAGCGCGCAGAACTGCTGGGGGTCGTCCACCCGAAAGACAATTCTCTTCCCGGGCACAGCTAGTTTTTCTTGGATCGAATGCGCCGCACCGTCCCGGAGAAGTTCAGCGCCAATTCGCCGTCTCCCGTCACGCTGCCGCGCAAAAACACCATGCTGCCAGTGCGCCTGAGAATTTCCGCACTGGCATCGACCCATTGTCGGTGCATGGCCGGTGCGACGAATTCGCTGTTGAAGCTAATCGTCGCACAGCCCTCATCAGTGCCGTGGATGGCCAGGCTGCAGAGCGTGAAATCGGCCAGCATCATCATCAGGCCGCCGTGCACGCTGCCGGAGGCGTTGATGTGGTAGTCGTCCGCCCGAAAGCCGACGCGCAGCTGACCATCCCTGCTGAGGTAGTAAAACGGCCCGACGTGTGTGATCGCCGGGATGACATCCCTGAAGGGCTTGTACCCCTCGGGCGGGTTGATTGGATTGGCGTTCTGGGACATGGCCTCGCTGGCTGGCTGACGGGGCGGCGAATTGTAGGGCAGCCGGCGGCGCCTATAATCCCGCCCGCTCGACGGCCTGCGGATCGCGTCATGTCTGAATCCCCGCTCGACGAAATCCGCGTGCTGGACTTTGGCCGCTACATCGCCGGGCCGTTCTGCGCCACCCTGCTGGCCGACTTTGGCGCCGACGTCATTCGCGTCGAGCGCCCCGGCGGCGGAGAGGACCGCGCCATCGCCCCGGCGAGCGCCTCGGGCGACGGCGGCATGTTTCTGCAGCTCTCGCGCAACAAGCGCGGCATGACCCTGAGCCCGCGCCGGGAGGGCGCACCGGCAGTGCTGCGGCGGCTCGTCGAGAGCAGCGACGTCGTCATCGCCAACCTGCCCGACGAGGTGCTGGAGAAGCTCGGCCTCGACTACGCCAGCCTGTGCGGCATCCGCGAGGACATCATCCTGGTGTCGAATTCCGTCTTCGGCAACAGCGGCGCCTACGGCGGGCGCATCGGCTTTGACGGGCTCGCCCAGGCGATGTCCGGCAACATGCACCTCAGCGGGAGCGCCGATGAGCCGATGAAGGCGTTCGTGCCCTACGTCGACTACTGCACCGCCAGCCTGGCCGCCTTCTCAACCGTGCTGGCGCTGTGGCGGCGCGACCGCACCGGCGCCGGCGCCCACATCCGCACCGAGCTGCTGGCCACCGCGCTGACCCTGGGAGCCGGCAACGTTCTGGAGCAGCAGCTCACCGGCGTCAACCGCGTCGGCACCGGCAACCAGGGGCAGACCTCCGCACCGAGCGACTGCTTCGCCGGGCGCGACGGCTGGGTGCTGATCAACGTGCTCGGGCCGGGGCAGTTCAAGGCCTGGTGCGAGCTGGTCGGCCGACCCGAGTGGGCCGAAGACCCGCGCTTTGACACCGACGAAAAGCGCGGCGCGTCCCGCACCGAGCTGTGCAACGCCATGGCCGAGTGGTGCGGCGGGCGCAGCGTCAGCGAAATACTGGAGGCGCTGCAGCAGGCGCGCGTCCCCGGGGCGCCCGTATTGAGCCCCGCGCAGATTTTGCAGCACGAGCACATCCGCTCGAGGGAGTATTTCCAGAGCGTCGACCTGCCCGGCGGCGAGAAGGGCGCGCTGCTGGCCAACACCCCCGTGCAGATCTCCGGCCTTGAGGGCGGCGTGCGCCACCCCGGACCCGGCGTCGGACAGCACACCGAGGAAATCCTGGCGGAATTGGGCTATTCCGGCGAGGAGATCGCCGGGTTGATTGAGAGCGGGGTTGTTTGAGGGTGGGTGTGCCTTCATTTAATAAGCTGCTTGGCCCGGTGCTTAAAGCCCATCAGGGTGGCGAAAAGCATGTGCAGGAAATTTGCGACGAAGTGGCGCAGATTTTGAATCTGACCGAAGAGGAAAAGCGGGCACTCGTGTCGTCCAGCAGGCGCATAACCAAGCTTCGTTATCGCGTGGGTTGGGCCAAGACATACCTGAGCAATACCGGACTCATCAAGTCAACCAGGCGGGGCTATTCAGACTTAACCTCCAGAGGGCAGGAGGTTCTTCAATCAAATGTTGAAGTTGACCGTAAATTCTTAAAACAATTTGACCCGCTTCGAGAATTCAAAGAATCCGAAGGGAAAAAATCAGATGATCAAAACGAATCCCTAGAAATTGCCCAAGAAGACGACGACATCCCGGAAGAAATCATCGAGCGCAACATCAAGGCAATCAATGAGACGCTTGAGCAGGCACTGCTGACCCGCATTCAGGCCGAAGATCCCCAGTTCTTCGAAAATTTGATCGTCGACCTGCTAAAAGCCATGGGCTACGGCGGACGCGAGGGAATGGGGGGCGCCATCGGAAAACCTGGAGACCGCGGCGTGGACGGGGTGATTGATCAGGATGTGCTGGGCGTCGACAAGATCTACTGCCAAGCCAAGCGTTATGCACCTGAGAACAAAGTTTCCGGTGCAGATATTAGAGATTTCAGCGGTGCCTTAAACCTGCACGGAGTCACCAAGGGGATATTCGTAACCACCTCCTCATTCACCCCCGATGCCAGAGCAACCGCCAAAAATGTCAATCAGAACATCATCCTCATCAATGGCCAGGAACTCGCCGAGCTGATGATCAGATACAGCGTCGGCTGCCAAAAAGACAAAACCTACGAAATCAAAAAAATCGACGAGGATTATTTTGATTCGAGCATATAAACAGGGACTGCGGCAGATGCACGTCCCCAGAATGCCCGGGCCAAACCGGGTGCAGATTTTGGAATGCGCACACGGCGAAGAAATCGCCGGACTGTGTGAAAACGGAGTTGTTTGAATATGGCCTTCCCTTCCTTTCAAAAGTTCTTTCGTCCTGTACTCGGGGCTCATAGATTTCGCGAAAAACACCTGCGAACAGTATCCGAAGAAATGGGGGAATATTTCGGGCTGACCGAAGCGCAAAAGCAGGAATTAGTTCCCAGCGGGCGGGACAGAACCAGGCTTTATGATCGAACGAGCTGGGCCAGAACCTACCTAACACAGGCAGGATTGCTAAAGTCAACGAGGCGGGGCTATTCAGACATTACTGAGCAGGGCATATCCGTTCTAGAATCAGGGGATGAATTGGATGCCAAGTATTTCGAGCGATTCGAATCCTTTCGAGAATTTAAAGCTCGCTCATCTGAAAAGCTGCGCAGTCCAGGCACCGAAGCAGAGGCGGCTGATGAAAATGAAGAGCTTGGGGAAGACGATGGCTTTGAAAGCTCGATCCCGTCTTTTAAGGAGTTTTTTCGTCCGGTGCTCAAAGCCTATCTTAGCGGTGAAAGATCCTTGCAAGAGGTCTGCCAAAAAATGGGGGAACACTTTAATCTGACCGAAGGGCAAATGCAGGAGCTTGTCCCCAGCAAACGTCAGACCAGGCTCCTGAACCGCGTGAGCTGGGCAAAAACTTATTTGACCAATGCAGGGCTGCTAAGGGCCACCAGGCGAAGCCACTCGGAAATTACCGAAAAGGGGAGAGAAATTCTCGAGGTGCAGGATGAAATTGATATTAAATATCTTGAGCAGTTTAAGACTTTTCAGGAATTCCAAGAGCGTCGATCCGAGAAGACGGGGAGCCAGGACACAGATTCAGAGGCAGCCGAAGAACAGGTCAGCACCCCCGAAGAAACCATCTATCAAAATTTTGCAACCATAAATGAATCTCTGGCAGAGGACCTGCTGGCCCAAATCCGCAATGAAGAACCGAAATTTTTTGAAGGGCTGATCGTGGATCTCATGCTGTCCATGGGCTATGGCGGCAGGGAGGGCTTGGGCGAAGTTCTCGGCAGGTCGGGCGACGGCGGGGTGGAAGGCCTGATCAATCAAGATGCCTTGGGCGTCGATAAAATCTACCTTCAGGCAAAAAGGTATGCTCAGGAAGATAAAATCTCAGGTGAAAAAATTCGGGGCTTCAGCGGGACTTTAAGGCAAAAGCAGGTTGCCAAGGGCATATTCGTGACCACCTCTTCATTCACCCCCGATGCCGTAGACACAGCCGAGGACCTGAACATCATCCTGATCGATGGACACAGGCTGGCAGAGCTGATGATCCAATACAACATCGGCTGCCAAGTTGAAAAAACCTTGGAAATCAAAAAAATCAACGAGGACTACTTTGATTTGATCGAATAGCAGAATCGCCTGCTATTTTGGCTGAGAATCTCCATAGCCCAGTTCCTCGGCGAGGTGCTTCCCGATATCCAAAATCCTGTCCCGAAGAATGGGATATATGCCATGCTCACGGCATAAAGAATCAAAATTCCCGGAAACTTTCTCTGCATTGGTGGCGACCACCAGAGCAACAGGCTCGGAATCATACTTGGATAAAAATGAGCGGTAGCTCTCTTTTGCCCGCAGCAATTGCTTTATGGCCCTGGTATCCAGAGCATTGACTGGAGTCGAAACATGCTTGCACTGCACGATGCCCGCCTTGCCAAGTGCATCGGAATAAAAAATAAGATCGGCCCCGCGATCGCCTGATTTTGGAGTGCGTCTGATGCGATGTCTGGCTTCACTCCGAATTTGATTCCGAACAAAATCCTCAAACTCCGGAACAGGCTCCATGGCATCGATGTCCTCGATGGTGCAGTCAGTCATTAACAGGCGCCTCCCTGAGTTCCCTAAACTCATCTTCCTGAACATTGCCAGGGTAGAAAATCTCTCTGGCCAGCTTCCTTTTTCTATCCAGCAATTGATGCAAAACCAGGTCAAATGAAATATCCGGACGCACCAGACGGCGCGCCCGGGGAATCACGACGCGCACCGGTTTTGTCTGGCCGATGCGGTGCGCCCTGGAAGTGCATTGATCCTCGACCGCCGGGTTCCACCAGCGCTCCAAGTGAATCACGTGATTGGCAGCGGTCAGATTCAGGCCAACCCCTCCCGCTCTCGGGGAGATGATGAAGGCATCGAACCCCTCCGGCTTTTTTTGAAAGTCGTCGACTCGCATCTGCCGGGTTTTGCCAGACACCCGGCCATTGATGATCAAAGGCTTATGTTTCATCTTGTAGCGGCGCTTGACCAGCGCCGCCATGCGCTCCTGAAACCTGATGTTCAAGATAAAAATCAGCGCCTTTTCCTGCCGCTCAAAAATGTCATCCAGAGCTTTAAAGGCGACAACCAGCCTGGCCGAATGCCCGATATATTCCGCATCGTTCATGTCCTGGTAATCGATATTAAATTCCAGCTCATCGCCGGAAGTCGGGTTGACCGGATGCAGCGAAACGCGGCGAAAACCCTGCAGTCCCGGCAGAAAATCGATTTCTCCGCTGAGGATTTTGTTTTGAATCTGCGAGTAATGCTCATCCTGAAGCTTCGGCATATCCCGAGTGGTGGATTCGATTTCAGTGACCGATATGTCCGGCAGTTCATCGCCCAAGACTTCTTCCTTTAGGCGGCGCAGGATGATGGGAGGAAGCGCGCCATTGGGTTCCAGCAAAAAATCAGCCAGTTTGCGAAGCGTGTGAAGATTTTCGGCAGTATGGGTGTTGACAAAGGAATTGAGATCCATCTGTATGTATCCGGGCGACAAAATATCCAGGATGTTCCACAGCTCGCTCATGCCGTTCTCGACGGGGGTCCCGGTCAGACCGATCGAGAACTGGCTGTTCAGGATGCAGGCGGCATGGGAAATCAGCGTGGTCGGATTCTTGGCGTTCTGGATTTCGTCAAAGACAACGCATGAAAATTCAATCTGGGCAAAGGAGATCTGATAATCGCGCAGCGTTCCATAAGTGGTCAAAAGCCAGTCGTATTTTTTGAGTTCGTCGAGGTCCAGCATAGACATTCCGGTATCGGTCTCCCTGCCTCTCGCGCCCCCCTGTTTTTTGAAACGGTGCAGTTCAGTACCGTGAAGCGTTGCGTGCCCGCCCAGACCTGAATCCCTCAAAAACTTGCCGTGCTCAGCCTTCCAGTTTTCCAGCAGGCTGAGCGGCGCCACAATCAGAACGGGACAATCAGAATCGACCGACTCCGCCTCTCGCAGCAGAGCCAGAAAAGCCAAGGTCTGCAGCGTCTTGCCCAGCCCCATGTCGTCGGCCAGCAGTATTCCGTTATGCCTCTTGTTATAGGCATCGACCATCCATTCCAGCCCCTCCCGCTGATGCTCCTTCAACCGGATGTGCTCCCTCAAGATTGACGAAGGATTTGCAGACGGCAGACTTCCCCTGTTCTCCTTTGAGCGCGTTCGATACACCAGCTCTTCATAATTCTCCTGCTTCAACGGCACGATTTTCACACTTGGATGCGGACGTTCTGCCGGGTCGTCCGGTTCTGCATTCAACAACTCTTCCAAGGCATCGGCAATTTCACCGTCTGCCGTGACCGTGGTGCCATAAATGTCAACGCTGTTGTCGCCTCTTTCGACGGCCCCTCTGATTTTTTCCACTATGTCCGGGAGTGCGTCTTTGGGGATCCGGACCAGCTTGTTTTCGATGTAAAAGTAATAGTTGTCATCCGACCACTCCAGAGACTCATCGGGAAGCCAAGGCAATTGATTTTCTTCCCACTCTCCCAGGCCGGTGACTCGATCTGAAAATTCAGACGTTTCAATAAACAGCTGCTCAGATGCTTCCGTTCCAGTTGCCTCCTTGATGTACTTGTGCGGGGAGTGCAGAAACTCTATCTTCTCCTCGCGGCCGGCTCGAGATTTGGTGCGGACCAGATCTAGCAGCTTCCGAATGGAGGGGTCGATGTACACATAATCCCCACTGCCCAGCAGATATGTCCTGCGAGTTTCTTCATGGCGCCCAAAGAGCTCGCTGAATCTAGAAGCCTTCTGCCCCTCTAGCAAACCCTCTCCCTCCATTATTTCCTTTCCATCCTGTGATTCTTTAAGTTTTTCTCGATCAAATAAAACTGGCGCCATTTCAATTTCATCACCGGTGACTTCAACCTTCAAGCCAAAAGCCCTGGCATGCTTGAGGCTCATCTTTTGAATCTGGGGAGCGCATTGCAGATGCCCCTCGTCAACTTCAGGCAAAAGCGCCTTAATTTCAGAGACAAGTTCCAAGCAAAGATCATCGCTATATTGGTCTTTATCTTGATACTGATTAATCAGCTGAATAATTTTGTATTGAGCAAAGGGAAGCCTATAAAAATCGCCAGCGCCCAAATCTATAAAGCAGCCTTTTATGTCCTCGCGCGTCAGCCATAGATCACTATCATCCTGAGAAAAAGTCCACCATATTTCAAAACCAGGCGAAGGCAAAATGCCCTGCCTTCTAATATCCAGGATATAGGGACATGTATCAGGCAAATTAATGGCCTTGGCATCTTCATCAGACAGCATCGCGACACAGTCATAGCTCAGAGATATGGCATATTCACCATCCTTTATGACTGTGCCGTTATCCTCATCCAACAAAAGTTCATCTAACAAGCTCAACACATCAATTTGATTTGCATCTGCATGGTCAAGCCAATCAAGGTAAGAAATTGAGCTGGATAGACGAATCTGATCATTTTCTCTTTCCCATTTAAATTCAATCATTACCACCTTCCCCATCTGCATTAATAATGGAGTCGATCTTATTTTTGACTTCAGGAACCCAATTGTTGCCAATATGAGGTTTCCTCCAATCAGAATGACGCGTCGATCTTAATTTTTTGGGGTCATAAATTTCTTGGTATAACTTTTGGGCATGGGAATTTCCGGGCCTCCATAACCCAAACGCGCCGTTGTGACTCCATTCAACTAATGTATGCCCCTTTACCTTCATCAATAAAATTGATTGATTATTGCCGCTTCCATAATTTTTCAAACTGCCCCACTCTGATTGATATTGATCAGAGTCTTTTTTCATATCAGATGCAGTAAGCCCTGGATTCCTGCCAAAAACAACCCAGACATCATATATATGGCCCTTGGCAATATAATCCTTCCACAATTTCTTTCTTTTTTCAAACTGGTGTTCAAACCGGTCTTCTTTAACATGCTTTTCAATGACTTCAAAAAACAACTCCACAGCAATTTGTGAAAGCCACCGCTTGATGACACTGAGCGCACGGCTTCGAACATCACTGCCGCCGTAAGCAGAGTTTACATGAGGCCATTTTCCATCATCGCCTCTAAAATTTTCAAAAATTCCTCGCTCCTCTTCAAATAAATTCATGATGCTCTTTTGCAACTCTGATGGAAGCCCTGAATTTTCATAAAAAGGATTCAGCAATCCAATTAATACCGCCGAGCGTATATTTTCTAATACTGCAGACCGAATATTTTCTCGCGCACTCAGATCAGCTGGTTTACTCAGATCGGCCGCTTTGTTAATTGCTTCAATCAGTTTTTCTGCCGATGAAAAATCGCCCTCGCCTATTTTCCTTGCCGCTGCCAAGGCGGCCTCATCATAAGCACGAGACAAAAGATTTGTCCCCGGCAAATATCCATCCTTGAAAAAGAATTTTATTTCATCAAAAGCACAAGATAAAATAGCTTTGCCCATATTTCCATGGATGGATTGACAATCAAAAAGATCCATAGATGGCGTCAAGGATTGGAGTTTCCGAACAAACTCTTCCCACCTTGATTTCAGCAGATGATCCTGATTCCGAGATATAAATTGAGCCGTTTCCTTTATTGCCTCTGATTTTGGATCAAAATGATCGACATGGGAGCGCATTAACGCAGCCAATATTCTCGGTTTTCTTTTATCTGGCAAACGGCTTAAACCCGTCAAAAAAATACGCCGGATCTTCAAGTTTTCCTTCAAGCCTTTATGCGTTGAAAGATGATATGCCATTATTCTGATATCAGAAAACTTAAGTTTCTGATCATTGTCGATTTTGGCAATGATGTTTTCTATCTTTTCATCCAAATCTTTTGGATCTGAGGGACGCCCTGCATCTGGATAACGGTCTTGAATTTTTTCCCATCGTATAGTCGTTCGAGGCTTTCTAATATCAAAGTTCAGACTCGAGGCCGGGAGAGAAGCCCCATGCTTTTTAAGTGTTTCTTTCAATTTATATCGGCCAGTGACGCACCTGCAATTATTGCAAATACCTTCTTCTTCAAAGCAATCTTCAATTAGTGCAGTCATGCCGCATTCATTGCACTTTTTCATTTTCCCCTCCATCCCTGTTCACTAAGATCAAATTTTATTGCTTCGGCAGCCTGTCCCGAAACCAGGTTTAGCCTCATACATTCCAGCAATCCTATCAAAGCAAGTCAATTAATCTCTCCTGCTCTTGGCAATTAACTTTCTAAGTTTGGATAACTCTTCAGATGTATTTGGCATAAACATAATCAGTCTAATATCAATGCGCCTATTTAGACTGTCGTCAATATCAGATAGCGGCCTGCTCGGCCCATAAGCCGAGACCGCGAACAGAGAGCCCGATTTTATATTGGAACTCTGAACCAGCTGTGGGGATAAGAAATCTTTCAAAGCCGGTTCACTATTCATTAAGAAATGATATGTATTGGCGGCTCGTCTCGCAGACAACTTGACATTGGTATCAATTTTGGGATCATCCTTTAGTCCTCCCGTTCTAATCGGGTCGTCATCCGTATGCCCCTCTATCAATACGGCCTCGATATAAACCTTGCGAGAGCCTTGACAACTCGGGTCGGAGAGAAAAGGCGTGTTCTGAACCGAAAAAACATAGCAGGGAAGAACTGCCTTAAATGCCTTGGCAAGGCTGTGAGCCGCATTCTTGGCTTTGCTGGATGTTAAATTTGGCTCTCCGGATGCAAAAAGAACACCCTCCGGAAGTCTGATTATTCCATGCACCTCATCAATCTGAACCTGAACGCCATCTTGATCCAAACGCTGCTTGATTTCCTGCAAAATCTTAGTTCTCTGCTTAATCGCCTGCTGACTGTACGCCTCGATAGTCTCACTGCGAACAGCCATCTGAAAAACAAAGAACACAATAATGAGTATGAATATAAATAGCATTCCAATCATGATGTCGCTCATACTGACGAAATATGAATCTGGCTCGCTATGTCTGGCTCGGGAATGATTCATCGATCTTCATTACGCTCATTCAGCCCATCAACTATTTCGCTCAAGCCATCAACTATGGAGGACATACTGCCCATGGCCGCAGTGAAACTGTTATCCATTCTGTCTATATGCTCTTTCATTCTTTCTACTGAACCCTTGATTTGATCTTCCACTTTTTTATATATCTCTGAGATGGTTTTATCTGCATTTTCATACCGCTCAGCATGCTCATCAAATATTTCCTGAATTCTGTCCAGATTTTCCTCCATATTCTGAAATGATCCCTTACATGTCTCAGTTAAAGACTCAGCCGTGATTTTCAATTCGCCAATAGACCTACTAAGCACCTGATTAGATTCTCTTGCTGAAACTGTAATGTCTTCCAAACTACTGGTGGTGCCTTTCAACTGATCCGTTGTTTCACTCATTTGAGAGACGTTTCTGCCCAATTCCCCGCCCGCCTGTCTTATGCTCCGCACCGCACCCTCCAAGCTATCGTTCAGGTTTTCCATGTTTTCGCTTATATCAGCAACTGAGCCGGAAAAAGATCTGAATGAAGTGCTGATCTCCTCTGTCGCCTTATCAACTGCATCCTCCATCTCATTCTTTATCTTTTCGCCTGCTTTTTTAGATAGATCGTTAGTCACTCCATCAAGGGAAATAGCAAATTCGGTCAGAGACCTATTGATTTGCTCCACTGTATGTTTAACGCTTTGAGAAAAACGATCCGAAGATTCCTTCAACTTTTCCGGCAAGCCATTCAAAGCCTGAGAGGCCCTTTCAAGTCTCTCTCCCACCTTGTTAAGGCCCATAATCGAAGCCTCTTGCACCTGTGATGCAACAGTGCCTGCCGTGTCAGCTAATTTATCTGCGATGCTGTCTCCAATTTTTCCTATTAAGTCAGCATTGGATTCCTGAAGTTCTCGAGTCTGATCTGACATTTTTTCAATCTGTTGATTTGAAGCATCCTGTATCTGAGAAATTACGTTTTCCGCCGCGACCTCGATACTGCCTCCGATTTTTTCCATTAAATCCGCGTTAGATCTTTGGAGATCCCGCATCTGAGCCGCCATTTTTTCAGCTTGTTGATCGGATGCGTTTTGTATCTGAGAGGTCACATTTCTGGCTGCATTTTCAATACTCTCGCCCAATTGCATTCTTAAATCTGTATTGAATGTCTCCAATTGCTTGGTTTGCTCTTTAATCTCGTCTATCTGCTTAAGCGCCATTTCCGACGGGGAGATGTAGCGAATACCTAATTCGATCTTATCGTTGATCTCATTAAAGACCTTGATTCTCCAGTTCTTCCATATCGTCAATGCAGAGTTCAGAACCAGAGACGAGAACAGTGCCGTAAAGGAACTGTAAAACTTTGTGGCCGTAATATTCAGCATATCGCCGATGGCCTCCTGCTGGGAGTCAATATTATCGGCTCCGGGGCTAAAGACATCTGATGTTTCTGATATGGCTGCTATCAACCCTACAAATGTCAGCAGCAGACCCAGCCCAACGAATAAATTGGGGGTAACCTCAACAAACCCTATCGGCAGATGCGTGCTTTCGGGACTGAAGTACTCATAAGGTCTGACAGGGTTTTTGTACCATTTTTTGCCCGCAAACCCGGGCGAATTGAAATCGGGCTCAATCATTGTCTCTCTAAACTCCGACCACTGACGTTCAAAATGTTCGGAATTTTTAAATGCATTGTCTACACTGCGAAAGTGGTTGGGGAAATCATTGATCCCCACATGCTGGCTCAGTGCATGTCGAATCGGTTTGACCGCTTTGCGATCTCGCCAGAATGCAAGATATGCCATCCACCCGATCGACAATAGGAACAGCGAGAAAATCACAACGGCCAGCAGGGGGCCAATCCCCTTATTGGCTATCAGATTCAAAACAGGCTCTATCGTTTTGCTGAGATCTTCCCCGATCGCAAAAAGCTGCAAGCGCGAATCTTCAAACAGCAGCGATAAGAACACAGCCGCCAACAGAATGATGAGAAGAAAAGGAACAATGAAGGGAATCCACCAACCCCGTTTTTTAATCATCGTCTTCCCCCCACTTGCTCTTCACAGGCCTCTGTTCCGGCCTGTCGGGCGGGGTATATTACCGAACTCTGATCTTCTGACTTAACCGGGGCGCACCGCAGAATGCATCCTGCCGCCCTGTTCATGATGCAGGCGGCTGCCGCCGGCCAGTGGGAGAGCTGCATCCGCAGCGCCTGTGCATTGAGCGACGCATCCCTAAGCTGCCAAGCTTCAAGCCGCCCCCTTTCGGCTTTACTTGCTATGCTGTGCAGCGACATCCCTCGGAGCACCAACATTGAACACCGCGCGACCCCGGATCAAATTCTGTTTTCCCCCCGAAAAATGTTTGCAGGCAGTTGAGTGGATGCTGCTGAAAGCGGGCAAGCCGCTGAACATGCAGATCATTCTGAAGACAGCTTATCTCGCAGACAGGCGCATGCTTAATGAGCACCAGCGGCCTATTTTTGGCGCCATCTACATAGGCAGAAGCTTCGGCCCCGTGCCGTGGGAAATCTACGAAATGCTCAAGGGCGAGCCTTACTGGCTGTCTGAACTGCAATTAAAGAATTACCCCTGGAAGCTGAAGGGCCATCACGTTGAGCTGGTCGGGCACATGAGCGCCAAGCGCCGTAAAAAAATTCTCAATCCGAGCAGCCTCACCAAAGATGATATGACCGCCATAAAGATTGAATTCCGACGCTGTCTCAATATGAACTTTAGCGCGAAGACGAGGGTGACGCATCAGATGGATTGGGTCAGAGGCGCCATGCGCCCCGATGAATTAATGGCTTATGAAGACATGATTGACGACAAGCACCCCCACAAGGAGGAAATAATCGAGGATCTGCTTTCAGAAAGTTTTTTCCTCATCCTCTGACGAGCAACGGGCACTAATCAATCCCACCCCGCCCTGGCATCCTTGAGCACCTGCTCGGTGCGGGCGGGGGCTTTGCCGGCGACCTCGATGCCGCTCATTGAGCCGCCCGCAGACTATCCTCAAGACCAAACCGCCGGGCCGCCAGGCTTGCAGGCAGCCCCACCCCCACCCCCTCGGCTTTTTTGCTATTCTGCCGCCCGGTCAATCGTCGAACACCGGTGCTGCCTGTGACGACTCCCCAGATCAAGTTCCGTTTCCCCCCTAAGAAATGCCTGCAGGCGGTGCAGTGGATGCTGGCAACGGCAGGTGAGCCGCTGGAATTCCACGTCATTCTGAAAGCCATCTATTTCGCGGACAAGCGCATGCTGAATGAGCGCGGCAGACCTGTTTTTGGAGCCACTTACCGAGCAATGAACTACGGCCCGGTTCCATCGGAAGTTTATGAAATGCTCAAGTGTGAGCCTTACTGGCTATCGGAACTTGATTTACAGGATTACCCGTGGAAGCGAATAGGGCATCAAGTCGAGTTAATTGATTCCAGCCGCCACAATGAGATGCCCAGCACCAGCTGCATAGCCGAAAAAGACATGGGCATTATTAAGGAAGAGTTTGAACGCAGTCGCGCCATGAGTTTCAACGAGAGAACCAAAGAAACCCATCCCATGGACTGGGTCAGGGGAGCAAAGCGACCTGATGATCGGATGGCTTATGAAGACATGCTCGCCGATGATTATCCGGATCGGGAAAAGATGATCAAATACTTGATTGCAATAGGGCCTCGGCTTGTCCTCTGACGACATTGACGAATGCATATCCGCGCTCGCCCCTTGGGATGTGATCTGGCCGTTCGACAAATACCTAGATTGGCCTCACTGGAAGATGTGGGTATGCCTTTCAAAGGAACATTTAGGGTTCCTCAGAATAAATACCAAGCGCTACACCAAAAACTGTGTGCCTCTCTCAAAAAAATTGCACCCTTGGCTCATATATGACAGCTTTTTAGGGTGCGGAGGAGACCTGGTCGCGATGCTGTCAGAGCTGGAACTCAAGGAGTGTCTTGAAGAACAAAAAAGACCGGAACGGCGCAATATCATAGGAAGCATTAATCCAACTGCAAGAGCGGCAGTTCGAAGCCAAATACAGCTTTCGGATTATCTACCTGACCAGCAAAAAGAAATCATCTCCGAAAAGCTTGCTGATTAACCCGCACGCCTCCAACCCTCCCACATTCCATTCACCCTCACCCCGCCCTGGCATCCTTGAGCACCTGCTCGGTGCGGGCGGGGGCTTTGTCGGCGACCTCGATGCCGCCCATTGAGCCGCCCGCAGCGTCTGTCCTGCGTGCAAAACCGCCGGGCCGCCAGGCTTGCAGGCAGCCCCAACCCTCTCCCCGGCTTTTTTGCTATTCTGCCGCCCGATCAGTCGCCGCACACCGGTGCCACTTGCGATGATTACCCAGATTAAATTTCACTTTCCGCCTAAAAAATGCCTCCAGGCAGTGCAGTGGATGCTGCTGACTGCGGGCAAGCCCCTGGACTTCCACGCAATCCTAAAGACAGCTTACTTTGCAGACAAGCGCATGCTTAATGAGTACTGGCGGCCTATTTTTGGCGCGACTTATCGGGCGATGAACTACGGCCCTGTGCCGCTTGAAATCTACGAAATGCTTAAATGCGAGCCTTATTGGCTGTCAGAGCTTGATTTGCAGGATTACCCGTGGAAGCGAGTGGGACATCAAGTCGAGTTAATTGATTCCAGCCGCCGCGATGAGATTCTCAACCCGAGCCATATTGCCGCATACGATATGGCCATCCTTGAGAAAGAGTTTGAACGCAGCCTCGGGATGACCTTCAATGAAAGAACTGAGGAGACTCATCTGTTGGATTGGGTCAGAGGCACTGAACGCCCCAACGAACTCATGGCGTACGAAGACATGATTGATGATAATCATCCCATCAAGGAAGAAATCATTAAAAACCTGCTTTCAGAAGGCCTTTTTCTTGTCCTCTGATGACATTGACGAGTGCATATAAAAATAATTCATGGTTCCTCAGAATTAATGCGGGATCATTGGTCGATGTCCGATCACCACAGATACTTAAGGAACAGTTAATCAGACAATCCCATCCGAAAAGGAACTCAGCAGTTAATCTGAAAATCTCATCCCATCACCCCGCCCTGGCATCCTTGAGCATCTGCTCGGCGTGGGCGCGGGCCTTGTCGGTGACCTCGATGCCGGCGAGCATGCGGGCCATTTCCTCAAGGCGTTGATCGTCGTCCAACACATCCACGCCGCTGGCCTCCTCGCCCTCCCGATGCACCAATAAATGGGTGTCGCCGTGGGCGGCGACCTGGGGCTGATGGGTGATGCACAGGGTCTGCACCTCGGCGCTCAGCTGCTTCAGCAGCAGTCCGACGACCTCGGCGATGCGCCCGCCGACGCCGCTGTCGACCTCGTCAAACACCAGCGTCGGCAGCAGGCTGTGCTGTGCACAGACGACCTTGATGGCCAGGCTGATGCGCGAGAACTCACCGCCCGAGGCGACGCCGGACAATTCCTCGGGCGGGGCATCCGGATGGGTCGAGATGCACAGGGCGATGACATCCCGCCCCCACGACTGCAGGGTCGCTCCCGCCTCGACCCGCACTTCAAATCTCGCCTCGGCCATGTACAGCTGCTCAAGCCGCTCGCCGACGGCACTGGCCAGCTTACCGCCGGCCGCCGCGCGCTTCTGGTGCAGCTCGGCGTCCAGCCGGTCGTAGCGCTCCCGCAGCTCGGCGATCTGCCGGTCCATGGCCTCCAGATCGGCAGTCCCGCCCAGCGCCTCCCGCTCGGTGCGGACTTTTTCCAGCTGGCCGAACACGCCCTCGGGCGCCAGGTCGTATTTGCGCGCCAGGTCATAGATGCTCTCAAGCCGGATGCGCACCGCCTCCAGCCGCTCGGGACTCTGCTCCAGCCCCTCGGCAAAGTGGCGCAGCGCCGTCTCGGCCTCGTCGAGGTTGATGGCGGCCGACTCGAGCAGCCCGTCTATCTGGGCCAGGTCGGGGTGCTGATGCGACCCCAGCAGCGAGCGAATGCGCCGGATCGCCTCGCCGACCCCGTCCTCGCCCTCGGTCAGCTCCTGGGCCTGATGGACATCGGCGCGCAGGTTCTCGACGTTCTCCAGCAGCTTCAACTCGCCCTCAAGGCCGGCCAGTTCACCGGGCTGCAGGTCGGCGTCATCAAGGTCGGCAATCTGCTCGTCGAGCCACTTCAGCCGCGTCGCCAGTGCCTCGCCCTCGCTGGCCGCCGCCTCTCGAGTGCGCTCAAGTTCCTTCAACTCCCGGTAAATCTCAGATATCTGGCTGGCTTGTGACGCACACCCCGCAAAGGCGTCCAGCAGCGCTCGCTGGTGCTCGGCCTCAAGCAGATGGCTGCGGGTGTCCTGGGCGTGGATGTCGAGCAGCTGGGCGGTCAGGTTTTGCAGATCCCCCAGGCGCGCCGGCTGGCTGTTGATGAAGGCGCGTGAGCGCCCGTCGGCGCCCAGAATGCGGCGAATGGTGCAGAGCGACGGGTCATCGTCGTCTGCGGGAAAGCCCAGCTCGTCGAGCAGCCCCGAAACCGCCGGCAGATCCGTCAGGTCAAACTCGGCGCTGATGACGGCCTGTTGGGTGTTGGGATACAGCAGGCCGGAGGCCGCCCGCTCGCCGGTGCACAGCCCCAGCGCCCCCAGCAGCAGCGACTTGCCGGCACCGCTCTCCCCGGTGATGACGCTCAGCCCGCCGGTGAAGTCGATGCTCAGCCGGCGAACGCGGATGAAGTTCTGGATGTGCAGGGCTCGCAGCACGGTAGGCATCGTCCACGCAGCAGCCAGGCATTTTATTCAAGGCGCTTGCAATCCCAGAACCAGCCCCCATATAGGGGCGGACACCGGCCCCAACTGGATGCGCCCTGCATGACCGAGGACATTCGCCAAGACGCTCAGCCCCAAGACGCTCAGCCCCAAGACACTCAGCCCGAGCAGCCCCCGGTCGAGCAGCCGAAGGACGTGGATGTCGAGCACCTGCAGGGCCTGGTGCTGCAGTCCAACCTGTCCGAGGAGGTCAAGGACGAGCTGGCGCAGGGGCTGAGCGATCTCGCCGCCCGCGCCTTTGCCGGCGACTCGGCCGACGACGAGGAGGCGCTCAGCCAGATGAGCGCCGTGCTGGAGCAGGTGCAGAGGGATCTCCAATACGCCCAGGCCGAGGTGCAGAACATCAGCCGCCGGGCCGAGAGCGAGGTGGCCAAGGCGCTGCTCTACGGCCAGGAGCGCCTGCTGTCCGAGCTGCTGGGCGTGCTGGACAACATGCACCGCGCCCTGGAGAGCCTGTCCGGTCTTAGGGACGACAGCGCCGGCATCGCAACCGGCATCGAGCTGACCGCCAAATCGCTGACCGACACGCTCGACAAGTTCGGCCTGAAGAAGATCGACGCCCACGGGGCGGCGTTTGACCCCGAGCGGCACGAGGCGCTCAGCTACGCCCCCAGCCCCGACGCCACCCCCGACACCATCATCGAGGTGATCCAAACCGGCTACACCCTGCATGATCGCGTGCTGCGCCCGGCCCGGGTCATCATCGCCTCGCGTCCAGCCGAAGCCAAAGAATCCGCCCAGGAGGAGCGGACGGCGACCCCCACTGACTCCCAGGCGGATGCAGCTGCACCCGCCCCGGAGGGCAGCACACCAAAACAGACTCAGACAGACCCATCCCATGCTTCCCCAGCCGCTTCCAAAGACGCCAGCTAATCCGGCAAGGCAGTCGCTCCCGCCCCTATCGCAGACCGCTCCGGCCGGTTCCGGGCGGACGCGAACGGCGCCCCTGCCGTCAACGGCGGTGTCGGGAGGGCCCGACAACAAAATTTTTTCGCCAGCCAAAAACAAGGGCGGCAAATTGAGGTTATTTAAGGAGAAACCACCATGGGCAAAATCATCGGCATTGATCTAGGCACGACCAACTCGTGCGTCAGCGTCCTTGAGGGCGACACGCCGAAGGTCATCGAGAACTCGGAGGGGCAGCGCACCACGCCGTCGATCGTCGCCTACAAGGAGGACGGCGTTCTGGTCGGCCAGCCGGCCAAGCGCCAGGCGGTGACCAACCCGGCCAACACGCTGTATGCGATCAAGCGTCTGATCGGCCGCAAGTTCAGGGACGAGATCGTCCAGAAGGACGTCGACATGGTCCCCTACAAGATCGTCGAGGCCGACAGCGGCGACGCCTGGGTGTCGGTCATCGGCGAGGACAAGATCGCCCCGCCGCAGGTGGCGGCGCACGTCCTGCGCAAGATGAAGAAGTCCGCCGAGGACTACCTCGGCCACGAGGTCACCGAGGCGGTGATCACGGTGCCGGCCTACTTTGACGACTCGCAGCGCCAGGCCACCAAGGACGCCGGCAAGATCGCCGGGCTGGATGTCAAGCGCATCATCAACGAGCCGACCGCGGCGGCGCTGGCCTTCGGCATGGACAAGGCCAAGGGTGACAGCATCATCGCGGTCTACGACCTGGGCGGCGGCACCTTTGACATCTCGATCATCGAGATCGCCGAGGTCGACGGCGAGCACCAGTTCGAGGTGCTCTCGACCAACGGCGACACCTTCCTGGGCGGCGAGGACTTCGACCTCAAGCTGATCGAATACCTGGCCGACGAGTTCAAAAAGGGGCAGGACGTCGACCTGCGCAACGACCCGCTGGCGCTGCAGCGGCTCAAGGAGGCCGCCGAGAAGGCCAAGATCGAGCTGTCGGCCAGCCAGGAGACCGAGGTCAACCTGCCCTACATCACCGCCGACTCGAGCGGGCCGAAGCACCTGGTGATGAAGATCACGCGCTCCAAGCTCGAGAGCCTGGTGGAGGATCTCATCGAGCGCTCGATGACGCCGGTGCGCCAGGCGCTCCAGGATGCCGGCAAGCAGCCCTCGGAAATCAACGACATCATTCTGGTCGGCGGGCAGACCCGCATGCCGATGGTGCAGCAGAAGGTCTCCGAGCTGTTCGGGCGCGAGCCGCGCAAGGACGTCAACCCGGACGAGGCCGTGGCCATGGGCGCGGCGATCCAGGGGGCGGTGCTGGCCGGCGATGTCCACGACGTGCTGCTGCTCGACGTGACCCCGCTGTCGCTCGGCATCGAGACCATGGGCGAGGTGATGACGGTGCTGATCGAGCGCAACACCACCATTCCGACGCGCAAGTCGCAGATCTTCTCGACCGCCGCCGACAACCAGCCCGAGGTCGAGATCGTGGTGTTCCAGGGCGAGCGCAAGCGCGCCAGGGACAACAAGCTGCTGGGGCGCTTCAACCTCACCGGCATTGACGCCGCCCCGCGCGGGATGCCGCAGATCGAAGTCACCTTTGATCTGGACGCCAACGGCATCCTGAAGGTCTCGGCCAAGGACCAGAAGACCGGCAAGGAGCAGTCGATCGAGATCAAGTCCTCGGGCGGCCTGTCCGACGAGGAGATCGACTCGATGGTCAAGGACAGCCAGGCGCACGCCGAGGACGACCGCAAATTCGCCGAGCTGGCCGAGGTGCGCAACAGCGCCGACGCCGGGGTGCATGCGGTCAAGTCCTGGCTGGGCAAGCTCGAGCCCGGCGCCATCACCGAGGACGAGCGCCAGAGCGTCGACGCCGCCATCAGCAGGGCCGAGGAGGCGATCCGGGGCGATGACCGCGGCGCCATTGAGATGGCCATCAGCGAGCTCAACACCGCCGCCGCCCCGCTGCAGCAGAAGACGGCCGAGCAGCAGTCCCAGCAGACGGCCAACCAGCCGCCGCAGGACAGCGGCGCCGGCGACGTGGTCGACGCCACCGAGGTCAGGGAGGAGCCGGCGAATGCGAATGCGGACGCGGACGAGAAGCCCCCCGAGGACGGCGGCGGCGATGACTCCGGCAAGGGCGGCTCCGGGCAGCAATCGGCGAAAGCCAACTAGCCCGCAGCACCGTGGCCTCGCAGCGCGACTACTACGAAATTCTCGGCGTTGACCGCAGCGCGGGGGCGGATGAAATCCGCAAGCGATACCGCTCGCTGGCGCAGAAGCACCACCCCGACCGCAACCCGGACGACGCCGGGGCGGCGGAGCGCTTCCGCGAGGTCAGCGAGGCCTACGAGGTGCTGTCCGATCCGCAGAAGCGCCAGCAGTACGACCGCTTCGGCCGCTCGGCGCCGGGCGAGGCGCCCTTTGGCGGCGGCAGCGGCGCACCGGGCGACTTCGGCTTCGGCGATCTGTTCAACGACATGTTCAACCAGGGCGGCGGCCAGCAGCAGGGTCAGGATCTCCAGGGCCGCGCCGAGATCACCCTGGAGGAGGCCGCCGAGGGCGTCACGCGCGAGTATCAGGTTCCGGTCGACTCGCCCTGCGGGACCTGCTCGGGCTCCGGCGCCGCCCCGGGCAGCCAGGTCAGCGCCTGCGGGCAGTGCGGCGGCTCGGGTCAGCAGCAGCGGCAGATGGGGTTCATGACGATCTCGCAGACCTGCGGCGCCTGCCGCGGCCAGGGCCGGCGCATCGAAAACCCCTGCTCACCCTGCAGCGGCAGCGGCTTCGTGCGCGAAAACCAGGGCGTCAAGGTCCACATCCCCGCCGGCATCCAGAGCGGGACACGGGTGCGCATGCCGGGCAAGGGCCAGGCCGGGGCGCCCGGCGCCCCCGTCGGCGACCTCTACATCGAGGTTGAGATCAAGCACCACCCGATCTTTGAGCGCAGCGACAACCACCTGTTCGCCGGCGTCGAAATCGACATGGTCGACGCCGCCCTGGGCTGCGAGATTCAGGTCAAGACGCTCAAGGATCCGATCCGCATCAAGGTGCCGCCCGGCTCGCAGGACGGCGAAAAGCTGCGCATCGCCGGCAAGGGCATGCCGCAGCTGCGCACCGGGAATCGCGGCGATCTCTACTACGAGGTCAAGGTCATCGTGCCGAAGAAGCTCACCGACGAGCAGCGCACCCTGCTCGAGCAGTACCGCAGCCTCGGCGAGTAGCCGCCGGATCTCGGCAGGGGGGATTGACGATGCGGAGCCTCTCGGCGCTGCTCGGTCTGCTGCTGCTGGTCGCAGGCGGCGGGTTCTGGTTCCACCACCAGTTCGCCGGGCGCCAGCTGCCCCTTGAGATTCAGTTTCCGGTGACGCTGCGGGAGCTGCAAATCCCCCTGGACGCCCGGGGCGTCGTCCAGCTGGAGCCGCTTGACAATGCAGGCCGGCTCGACCTGAGACTCAGCGCCCCGATGGACGCCCTGCGGCAGGTGCGCTGGCCGCTGCAGATCGGCGAGGCGCCGCTCGACCTGTCCAGCCGGCTCGACGATGAGCGCCTGAAGTACCGCATCCGCTTCGGCGAGATCGCCGCCGACGCCGAGGGCGGGCTGCTCGAGCTGGACATCCCCTTCACCGCCGAGCTCGAGTTCCTGGCCACGGTCGACCTGAAGCTGCTGCGACGGGACATCCAGGAGCGGCGCAAAGTCAGCGGTTCGCTCCAGGCCAGGGTTGACCGGCTGGGGCTGGACGAGCGGTGGCGGCTGCACCACAGCGTCGAGATCCGCTCGTCCGAGCTGGCCGAAAAGATCGAGGTTTCAATCTCGGACAGGCTGATGGAGAAGATCAAGCCCCGCTACCGCAAGCTCGTCGGGCGCATCATCCGCGACCAGTCGGTCAGCCTGGGCGAGTCGGTCGAGCGCACCGTCACCCGCCAAGTGCGGATCCTGCTGTCCGCCCCGCTGCCCGACGCCGGGCTGCGCCGGCGGGTTCAGGAGGCCATCGTCGATTTCGCCCAGGCCGGCGAACTGGGGGAATGGGCCTCGATAGAGGTCACCGAAGTCCGCTCCGGCAACTGCCTGTGGGCCCAGGGCGACACCCTGAGCGTCGATATGCGCATCAGCGGTGCGCTCAGCCCGGCCGGCTGGAATGACTTCGCCCTGCCCGACCTGACGCTGTCGGACGGCCCCTGCGGCTGACTTCAGATCCTCATGCTGCGGCATGGCCGCGACATCGGCTTTCATCTGGCGGGTCGGGCGGGGACAGGATCAGCACGGCGGCAATGCCGAGTGCGCACAGGGTAATCGGTGCGACCGCGCATGCCGGCCGGCAATCCGCCGATGGTGCCACGGCCGAATCGATGCGACTGCGCGCTTCATCCCGCCCTGCGGCATCGTTGTATCATTCGCAAATTCCGCCGAGCTCAAGGGCTTTATTCATGGACTGGGTCGACTACATCTCACGCACACTGCACATTCTTTTTGGCATCACTTGGATCGGGCTGTTGTATTACTTCAACTTCGTGCAGACCGAATATTTCAAGGAGGCGGAAGAGTCAGCCCGCAAGGATGCCGTGCAGAAACTGGTTCCGCGCGCACTGTTCTACTTCCGCTACGCCGCGCTGTTCACCTTCCTGACGGGGCTGCTGCTCTGGCACGAAATTCTGATGCGCTTCAACCCCGGAATTGCCCTGGGCATGCTGATGGGGACGCTGATGTTCCTCAATGTCTGGCTGATCATCTGGCCCAACCAGCAGAAGGTCATCGCCGGGGCCGAAGACGCCGCCCAAGCCGCCCCCAAGGCCGCACTGGCCTCCCGCACCAACACCCTCCTCTCCTTTCCCATGCTGATGTTCATGGTGGCCTCGCCGCACGGCGCCGCCCTGTGGGGCAGCATGGCGCCGCTGGGTCTGGTCGACACCTTCCTCTCGGCGCCCTTTCTGATCGGCGCCGTCATCATCGTGGCGATCGAACTCAATGCGATCTTCGGCAAGGTCGGGCCGATGGCCTCGGTGCAGGGCGTCATCCACTGCGGGCTGGGACTGGCGGCGGTTCTGGGGCTGATCGCCGTCTTCCTGGCATAACCCCCGGGGCACAAGCCGCCGCTGATGCACCGGTGCATCGCACTCGCCGCTGCACTGAGCGCTCTGCTGGGGGCATCTGACGGCAGCCCCGAAAAGCTCACCCTCATCACGTGGAATGTCGACAACCTGTTCGACACCCGGGACGACGCCGACCGGGACGACGATGAGTTTCTGCCGCTCGCCGTCAAGCGCAGCGACCCCCTGTTCTGGGACAACCACTGCAGCAAGAAGCGCGCGCTGAGCTACGTGCGCAACTGCATGAACCTCGACTGGAGCGAGGCCGTGCTGGGTCAGAAGATCCGCCACCTGGCCCGGGTCATTGGGCGCTCCCCGCCGGCCGACATCATCGCCCTGCAGGAGGTCGAAAACCTCGACACCCTGAACCGCCTGGCCGACGCCCTCCCCCGCAGCTATCCGCACCGCGTGCTGATCGAGGGCAGCGACCCGCGCGGAATCGACGTCGCCCTGCTCTCCCGGGTGCCGCTGCGGGGCGAGCCCGTGCTGCACCGCTCGGGCGGGCGCGGCATTCTCCAGGTGGATCTCGCCTCCGGGGTCACGCTGCTGGCGGTGCACTTCCCCTCGCCGAGGAGTCCGTTCAGCCGCCGGCTGCGCACCTGGCGGGATGTCGAGCGCATCGTCGCCGGCATGGACGACGACGCCCGACCCGGCGCCCTGGTGGTGCTGGGCGATCTCAACATCAAGACCGGCGAGCAAAGGCGCGCCCAGAGGGAGATGTTCGGCGACGACTGGATCGACCTGTGCCCGAGCTGCCCGGGGACCTACTACTACGTTCCCGACCGGCAGTGGGATCGCCTCGACAGGATGTATCTGCTGGACAGCTCCCCGGACTGGAGCTGGTGCGGTCCGGGGCGCGTGCTCGGCGAGCCGGACAAGCGCCCCCGGAAATTCCGGCGGCTGCCGAACGGGGACTTTCGGGGCGACTCCGATCACCGCCCGCTCTACGGCGAGCTGTGCCGCAGCAAGCGCGCGGCCCGGCGCCGCTAGGCGGCTGCGGCTGCGGCCTTTTGGGCGGGCGCCGACTTGGGCGCCATGTCGGGAAAATTCACCTCCAGTGCCTCGCCGAGCATTTCGATCAGCGGCTTCCAGCTGCGGTATTCGGGGTTGCGCAGCAGGCGCATGCTGGGATACCACGGCGTGGTGTCGCCCTCGTAGAGATAGCGCCAGTCGCCGCTGCGCGACAGCAGCGTCCAGACCGGCACGTTGAGGGCTCCGGCAATGTGCGCCACCGAGGTGTCGACGCTGATGAGGAGATCGAGCCGGCTGATGATCGCCGCAGTGTCGGCGAAGTCGATTTTGCCGTCGGGCACATTCAGCGGTGCGTACACCGCCTGCATCTGGGCGGCGGCCAGTTCCGCCTCGCCCTCGTACTGCAGGCTCACCCACTGAACGCGGTCGAACTCGAATACGGGTTTGAGGGCCTCGACCGGGATGCTGCGCTGGTGGTTGGCGGAATGGGTCGAGCTGCCGGTCCAGGCGATCCCGACCTTGGGCAGCGGCGACCTGAGGCGCGCATCGAACCAGCCGCCCCACTTATGAGAGCGCTCGGCGGGAACCTTGAGGTAGGGAGAGGGCGCCTCGATGTCCTCGGCGTCCAGATCCAGAAGCGCCATCAGGCTCATCAGCGGGGTGTAGCAGTCGTAGCGGGAGTGCGCCAGCACGCGCCCCGGAAGGATCTCATCGACCCCGTCAATTCCGGCGAACAGGTCGGCGCAGTCCTCCGGGGTGATGTAGCCGATGTGCCCGGGCTCGCAGCGCTCCTGAAGCTTGCGGATAAACCGGCAGAACTGCACGTTGTCGCCGACGCCCTGTTCGGACGTGACCAGAATCCGCTTGCCCTGAATGTCCTCGCCGAGCCAGCGCGGGATGCTCGTCTGCGGCAGCTGCGTCATCGGCAGGTCGGCATTCCAGCGATATTCATACTCGGGCCAGGCTCTGCGGTACTGACCCTGCGCCAGGTAGACCATCGCCAGGCTGTAGTGCGCCTCCGGGTCGCTGAGGGAGAGCCGCTGAGCCAGCAGATACCACTTCTCGGCCTGTGCACCCTGCCCCATGCGGTGGTGGCACAGCGCCATGTTCTTGCGGATGCCGAGGTCGTCCATGCCCATTTCGATCAGCCTGCCGAGCAGCTCGATGGCGTATTCGTAGCGCTCGTCGGCCAGCGCCGCCTGCGCCAGTGCGTGCAGCATCGAAAGATTTTCCGGCTCCAGCTCGCAGGCGCGCTCCAGCTGCTCGACCGCCTCGGTGCAGCGGTGCCGCCGCTGCAGAACCTGCCCCAGGAACAGCAGGCAGCTTGAGTTGTTCTCGTTGAGCTTGAGCGCCCTGCGAAAGGCCTTCTCGGCCTCCTCCAGACCCTCCAGATGGCTCAGCGTCATGCCGTGCAGCAGCCAGACCGCAGACTCCTCTCTCAGGGAGCGGATGAGTTGCCGGGTGTTTTTCAGGCAGTCGAGCAGGTGGCGGCGGTCGTACTGCAGTTTGGCCAGCTCAAAGCGCAGCTCGTGGCGCCTGGGCGCGCGCTCGACGATGTAGCGGAGCTCCTCCTCCGCCTCGCCCAGGGAGCCCGTCCTGCGCAGGGCTTCGATCAGATCCAGACGGGGTTGAAGGCGCGCCGGTTCACGCGCGACGGCATCGCGCAGCTGGGCGATTACGCTCATCGATGCAGGGGGTTTTGCTTTTCGGCGGCGATTATAGAGTTGGGCGCTGAATCAGCCCGGCGCTGTCGGCTCGGCGAATTCCTCGGCGGTGTAGGTCTGTACGCGCATGGCGTCGGACCAGTGATCGACCGGCAATCCGGCCTTGCGCAGCAGCTCGCCGACGAAGGCCTCGGCGTCGGGCAGCTGCACCCAGACGGCCGGCAGAAAAGTCGCCGAGCGGTTCAGGGACTGCTCCTGCAGAACCAGCCCGGGGCGTTCATTCAGGGGCTGGCCCGCGAGCCATTCAATCAGCCCCTCGCGCGCAGCTGCCTTGAATTCGGCCAGCGGGCTGATCAGCGAGATCTCAATGTGCAGCCGGGGAAACTCGGCCTCGTCCACGGGCGGGAAGCGCGGATCCCCGTAGGCCGCCAGGTGGGCATTGCCGGCGACCTCGTCAATCAGCGGACGGGTGGCCTGCAGCGAGCCGATGCAGCCCCGCAGCGAGCCGTCGCTGCGCAGGTTGAGGGTGACGAAAGCCGCCTGGATGCGCCGCAGCACGTCCGGCAGCTGATCGGAGTCGGCGACGCCGATGCGCCCGGCCTGCCGGTCCGGCAGCGGACCCATCTCGACGGCCTGCCTCGCCACCTGCAGCAGCAGCCGGCGCTGCTCGGCGGGCATCTCGGAATGGGCGGCATCTGCGGGCGGCGGGGGCACGGGGTTCGGTCGACCGCCTCAGTCGGTGAAATTGATGCCGATGAACAGCATCGAGATCATGCTGTCCGGCCAGTGTCCCGGGGGCGCCCCGCTCCTGCGCATCAGCTCGCCGACCAAGTCGGCCGGCTGGGGAAACTGCTGCCAATCCATCGGCAGGGTGTAGGCGAATATGCCGGGCTGGGCGGCGTCCTGGATCACCAGCCCGGGCAGCTCGGCGGCGCGCTGGGCAATGACTTGCGCCATCTGCTCGGGGCCGGTCACCCTGAACTGCTCGGGCGGGTTGATCAGCGTGATCTGAATGCGCAGCTTGGGGACCTCCTCCGGGGTGATGGGCAGAAAGTTGGGGTCCTGATAGCCGGCGCTGCTGACGTTTCGGATCAGCTCGTTGACCATGATCTGATCGGTCTGAAAGGAGACCTTCTCTCCCCTCAGAAGCCCGCTCTCCCGCTCATAGATGCGCACACAGCAGGCCACATTCTGCTTCAGGATCGGCGGCAGCTGACCCTCGTCGGAGACCCCCAGGCCGCTGACGTCCTGATACCCCATCTGGAGGGCATTGCGCGCCAGGCCGAGCAGATGCTTGAGGTGCTCCTGGCCGAGCGTGAGGTCTTCGGGTCGATGCTGGTTTTGCGCATCAGCGTCAGTAGAGGGCATAGGATCCGTATCCAACCACCTGGTCGCGACCGCCGGCCGTGTCGCCGGAGTTGCAGCAACCCAAGGTCTGCACCGTCATTTTGCGGCGGCGGGCAGTGTACATGAGGCCGTTGATGGGCATGCAGCCGCAGGCCTGCTCGCCGGTGAGGTCGATGCTCATGCCCTCGATCGCGCGGGTGGTCGCCCCGTCGAGGCGCCGGGCGGTGTCGTAGTCGTGGTAGTGGCTCAGGTCCGAGCTGATGACGAAGAGCGTCTCGTCCCCCGCCCAGAGTCGATCCAGCACGGCGGCCACCTGCCCGGGGTCGGCGCGCCCGACCAGCAGCGGCAGCAGCTCAAAGTCGTCCAGGGCGGCCTGCAGAAACGGAATGTGCAGCTCCAGGCTGTTCTCGCCGACGTGCGCCTCGTCGAGGTAGCCGACATAGCCCAGATCGGCAAGCGCACCGAGCGCCTGATGCGCCAGCGGCACGCTGCCGAGCGGGGTCAGAAACGCCTGGGCGCTGTGCGAGGCGATGCCGTCAAAGCCGACCCGGTGCGCCGGCCCCAGCAGCACCACCCGGCGCACCGTCGCCCGCACCGGCGCCAGCTCGGCGTAGGCGCTGCCGGCCATCGCACCGGAGTAGACGTAGCCGGCGTGCGGGGCGATCAGCGCCTTGGGGGCTTTGGGGAGTTTTCTGGGCGCCTGCAGATAGCCCGACAGATCGGCGCGCAGTGTGCGCGTCAGGGCGGGGTACCAGGCCCCGGCCAGCTCGGGCGGCCTGAGAGAGTCGCTCTGCTGCATGCCGGTATGCCGTCCCCTCGCCGCTAGACTATAAGCCATCGGCCAGAGCCCCAAGACCATGACCCACCCCGCGCGCCACTGGAGCCGGCTTGCAGACGGTCGCATCCAGTGCGATCTGTGCCCGCGCCGCTGCCGCATGCGCGAGGGCCAGCGCGGACTGTGCTACGTGCGCGGCGTCGAGGACGACGCCCTGGTGCTGCACACCTGGGGTCGCTCGAGCGGCTTCTGCGTCGACCCGATCGAAAAGAAGCCCCTCAACCATTTCCTGCCCGGGACCCCGGTGCTGTCCTTCGGCACCGCCGGCTGCAACCTGGCCTGCAAGTTCTGCCAGAACTGGGACATCAGCAAGTCGCGCGAGGACGACTCGCTGGCCGCAGCCGCCTCGCCGGCCGACCTGGCGCACGCCTGCGGCAGGCTGAAGTGCACCAGCATCGCCTACACCTACAACGACCCGGTGATCTTCCTCGAGTACGCCCTCGACGTCGCCGCCGCCTGCCGGGAGGTCGGGGTGCGCAGCGTCGCAGTCAGCGCCGGCTACATCAGCCCGGCGGCCAGGGTCGAATTCTTCGAGGGCATGGACGCGGCCAACATCGACCTCAAGGCCTTCACCCGGGACTTCTACCGCAGCATCTGCGGCGGCGAGCTCGAGCCGGTCAAGGAGACCCTCGAGTATCTGGTGCACGAGTCGGACACCTGGGTCGAGATCACCACCCTGCTGATTCCGGGCCACAACGACGGCGACGCCGAGCTGCACGCCCTGGCGGCCTGGGTGCGGGAGGCGCTCGGCGCCGGCGTCCCGCTGCACCTGAGCGCCTTTCACCCGGACTGGAAGATGCGCGATGTTCCGGGCACGCCGGCGGCGACCCTGCACCGGGCGCGCGCCATCGCCCTCGGCGAGGGGCTGCGGCACGTCTACACCGGCAACATCGACGACGTGAGCAGCGGCAGCACCTGGTGCCCCGGCTGCGGCGCCCTGCTGATTGAGCGCAACCGCTACCAGCTGGGGCGGTGGGGACTGGACGCCGACGGCGCCTGCGCACAGTGCGGCGAGACCCTGCCCGGAGTGTTTGACCCGGGCGGCCCGGGCGACTGGGGCGCCAGGCGGCTGCCGGTGCGCTTCTACTAGCCGGCGGGCGGGTCGGGCGCTTCCGCACCGTTCAAATGCCTCGCTGCGGGGACATCCAGCCTTTTGCGCAAACGAGTCGCAGCCCGTGCCTATATATCTATAATCCGCCGGCGCCGCCGGCGGGCGGTGCGTTGAAATAGGGAGGGCGTGGGATGAAAAACCAAGCGAAAAGAGAACTCGAATATCCACCTATAGACATTAATCAGCCGACCCTGCTGAGAGAAGATTCCCAGCAAACTCCGCCCAGAACGGGCTCCAGACCAAACACGCCCCCCCCCCCTCACCAAGAGCCTAGAACCCAGTCAGA
>MEIF01000001.1 GCA_001750645.1 Gammaproteobacteria bacterium AqS3 | reverse complement strand
GCTGAACAGCCTGGCAATGCCCGGAGGGTGGACTTGACCGTCATCGGCGATGAAGACATCACGGTCAACCCCGCATCTCTCGACTTCACCACGGATAACTGGGATACAGGCCAGCTGGTGATAGTCAGAGCAGCTCAGGATGACGACAAGACTGACGACACTGCGACCATCAACCTCACCGGCACCGGCATCATCGCCGCCTCTGTGGAGGTCTCGGTCACTGACGACGATGTCAACACCATGCCCGAGGAAGAGGAGGAGACGGTCAAGCTGCAGCTGGCCGAAATTGCGGGCAGTCTGCTGTCCTCGACAAGCGATGTCATCAAGATACGACTTGATGCACCGAGAGGCGGGCGCAGTGCGGTCGTGGACGGGCAGCAGCTCGCCCTGGATCGCTCGCTCATGCAGGACATCGCCGCAGGCTTCGCCAGCCGTGCCGGGGGGCAGGACGCCGCCGTGCAGTCCCGCTTCGCCTCGGGTCGCTTCGGCGCCGAGCGCCAGAGCGCCGACTGGCTCGGCGGCATTGTGCTGGAAGAGGGTCGCCCGGTGCGCTCTGAAGCGCATTCCACGAGCGGCATGGGAGAGGCCGCCGCCCTGTTGAGCAGTTTCAGCTATGCCCTCGCTCCGAACACCGAGGGCGGCTCGGGCTGGTCGGTCTGGGGGCGCTTTGACACCCGCGACTTCTCCGGCAGCACGGCCGAGAACGCCGAGTTTGACGGCTCGCAGAGCGGTTTCTGGCTCGGCTTTGACACCAACACGAACGAGCGCGTCTCCTTCGGGCTGGCGCTCGGTTCCGCCAGCGCCGACTCGGCCTACACGCTGGGCAGCGCCAGCGGCAACCTCGACACCACCATGACGACCGTGCTGCCCTATCTGGAGCTCAAGAGCGAGGGCGGCTCAACCGCCCGCGTGATACTCGGCCTCGGCAGCGGCGAGGTCACCCTGATGCAGACCAGTCAGAGCGAGATCAGCGCCGACGTGTCGATGGAGCTGATGGCCATCAGCGGCAGCTGGCCCGTGGCACAGCTCGGCAGCAGCACGCTGTCGTGGACGGGCGACCTGGGCATCAGCTCGCTGAAGCCTGAAACCGGGCAGGAGCCGAACGCCCTCGACGGCCTGGATGTTGCCAGCACCCGGTTCCGCGGCGGGATGGAGCTGGAGCACGGCGGCTTCGGCAGCACCTGGAAGACCGCCCCGAGATTCGGCCTGTCGGTCCGGCACGATGGCGGCGACGGAGCGACCGGCACCGGCGTGGAGCTGACCGCAGGCCTGCAGATGCGCTCGTCCGAGGAGCGCTTCAGCCTGGACATCAGCCTGCGCACGCTGGGGATGCACAGCGCCGAGGATATGACCGACACCAGCGCCAGCGTTGAGTTCCGCCTGAATTCCAGGCCGAGCGGCGAGGGGATGAGCTTTACCCTCGGACCGTACTGGGGCGCCGCCGAGGACGGCCTGCTGGAGAGGGATGAGGCTTTCAGGCTGGATCAGGCCGACATGAGCTACCGCCGGCAGCGCCAGCAGGAGCGGGGCGTGGCGGCCAAGCTCGCCTACGGTCTCAGGGGACTGGGCGGGATGCTTGAGCCTTACTCGGAGTACGACTTCACCAGCGGCGAGTACGGCTCGATGCGGCAGGTCACCGGGGTGAAATTCAGCCGCTTTGACACGCTGGAATTGCGTCTGTTCAGCGAGCGGCAGGTGTCCGGCCAGAGCCCGGTGCGCTCGAAGCTGCGGGTCGAGCTGAAGAAGCAGTTTTAGTCCTGTAAGGAGTCGTCCCCTATCCCGCACCGCTTCGCTGCTTATTTATTTCTTGGCGGCAAGTTTTGATTTGATCGTCAGGGAATGCGATGCTTTTTGATCGCCGCCTGGCATGGCCGCAGACCGGTCGGATTAATTTTTTGGAATTTATATACATATCGGTGCATGCCGCATTTTTTTGGCGTGAACGTGAATATTTGCTCTAATTTTCTTTCGCGAGGAAAGCCAAGCGGGCCGGATGGATCCGTCCCCGCATATTCGCAAGGCTTCCTCGAAGCAAAGCGGTCATTCGCCCCTTTCGCCGACCTGGTTGTGGAGGATGCCATTGATGATCTAAATGCCGCATCATCGCCCCTCGCCCGCATTTCAGGGGGCAGGTTTTTGAATGATGGAATTTTGTGAATGTGCCCTGATGCGTGCAAACCCAATTTTTTATGCACGGTGCATCCTAGTATCAGCGAGCCTAAATCTAATGGAGATTTATTCAGGGGAGCCTCCTGTGGCGGGGGTTTTAATGGCGTTCTCAAAATCCGGCGGGCCGGGTCGTGCGCCCGGCCGGAATTCGCAGGCTGCCGCCTTTACCATGCCCGCCCAAGACGATGGGCGGGGTGAGCGTGGACAAGCCGATTTACGCCCTCGTCGGCCCCACCGGCATCGGCAAGACGGGCTGGGTGCTCCGGGCCGGGGAGCGCCATCCCTGTGCGGTCATCAGCGTCGATTCGGTTCAGGTCTATCGCGGCATGGACATCGGCACGGCCAAGCCCGCCGCCTCGGAGCGCTCAGTGGTTCCGCACTCGCTCATCGATGTGTGCGCACCCGATGTCGCCTATTCCGCCGCAGATTTTTGTCGCGATGCCTGCACCGCCCTGGAGGCGATCCGCAGCGAGGGTGTGCGCACGCCGCTGCTGGTGGGCGGCAGCATGTTCTACCTGCGCGCGCTGCTGTCCGGACTGGCTTCCACGGGCGGTGCGGCGCCAGAGATTCGCAGCACGATCAGGCGGGAGGCGGCGGAGCGGGGCTGGGCGGCGCTGCACGCCGAGCTGGCCAGAGAGGATCCCGAGGCCGCCGCGCGCATCGCTCCGGCCGACGGCATTCGCATCGGCAGGGCGCTTGAGGTGCTGCGCGCCACGGGCGAGCCGCTGAGCCGGCATCAGCGCCGGGGGCGCACTTCGCCCTGGACTCATCCGGTGGAGGTGGTGGCGCTGATGCCGGATTCGCGCGCCGACCTGCATCGGGCGCTCGGGGAGCGGGTCAAATCCATGCTGGCCGCCGGCCTCATCGATGAGATCCGGGCGCTCATGGATCAATACGGATTTGACCCCAGTCTGCCGGCCTGGCGGGCAGTGGCCTATAGGCAGGGAGCGCAGTATCTGCGCTGCGGCGGGACACTGGATCAGCTGGCCGACTCGATTGCCGCAGCCAGTCGGCAACTGGCCAAACGCCAGATGACTTGGATCCGTCAGTGGCCAGGAATCAGAGTGATACAATCCGCCCGTGATGAGAACAACTACATGAGATCTTCGTCACATCCGCTGGATTTCATATTTGAATAATTCACACTTACTCGGTCGGATGCTTGGAGTTATTTCCGAGCGGTCGGCTTTTTTTCAGCTTTTTATTAATTTCAATCGGAGTAAAAACTATGACTTTTCAAGAACCCTTTCTCAATCAGCTGCGTTTGGATCAGGTAGCGGTGAACCTTTACCTGAATAGCGGTGTCCGATTGATGGGTGTGATCGAATCCTTTGATCCGCACATCATTCTGCTGCGAGGCAATACACCGGGACGTTCCACCCTGCAGATGGTCTACAAGCACGCCATTTCCAGCATCGTTCCCCAGGATCACTTTGAGTTTTCCGGATCGCGCCACAGTGCCGGTGCCGAGGGATTCGCGACCGCAGCACAGCCGGCGGTCGCGGCACAGCCTGTAGCTGCGGCACAGCCTGCCGCTGCGGTGCAGCCGATGGCGGCGGTGCAGCATCCAGAGCCGGCTACCGTCGGCTTTGACGAAGACGAGATTGACAACACCTACCGTGAATAGCGGCCTTTGGAGTCAGTAGCGGACGGTGCCCGGGGAATGCTTGAGCGGGCTGTGCTCGTTTCGGTGGTGCAGCCTCAGACCAAAGCAGCAGAGTTGGAATTTGACCGCGAGGAGTTTGCCGCCTTGGCGCAGGCTGCGGGAGCCGAAATTCTGGGTCATTTTGAGTGCCGTCTGCGCGCACCCAATGCGGCCACGCTGATCGGCAGCGGCAAGGTTGAGGAAATCGCCGAGTTCGTCCGGGACGAGGATGTCCAGATCGCGCTGTTCAACGCCGAAATCACTCCCTCGCAGGAGCGCAATCTGGAAAAGCGGCTGTGCTGCCGCGTCATCGGGCGAACCGGAGTCATCCTCGACATCTTTGCCCAGCGGGCCAAGACCTACGAGGGTCGTCTGCAGGTCGAGCTGGCGCAGCTGGAGCACCTCTCCACGAGGCTGGTGCGGGGCTGGACCCACCTGGAGCGGCAGCGCGGCGGCATCGGCGTGCGCGGCCCCGGCGAATCGCAGCTGGAGACCGACCGGCGGCTGCTCGGTCGGCGCGTGTCGCAGCTGCGCTCGAAGCTGGAGCGCATCGCCAACAGCCGCGAGGTCGGCAGGCGCTCCCGCAGCGTCTCGCCGCAGCCCCTCATCGCGCTGATCGGCTACACCAATGCGGGAAAGTCCACTCTATTCAATGCCGTATCCGGCTCGGTGCAGCAGGCTCAGGATGCGCTTTTTGTCACACTTGACGCCAAGCTGAAGCGAATTCGCACCCTTTCCGGTCTCGATGCTGTCATGGTCGACACGGTCGGGTTTGTCAGCAACCTGCCGCACGAGCTGATCGACGCCTTTGCCGCGACGCTCGAGGAGACCCGGCAGGCCGATGTGCTGCTGCACGTGCTGGATGCGTCCAGTCCGCACTGCGGGGCGATGCGCGACAGTGTTGCCGAGGTGCTGGAGCGCATCGGTGCCGATGATGTTCCGCAGCTGCTGGTTCACAACAAGATCGACCGCATCGGGGAGGCCCCGCGCATCGAATATCGGCCCGATGGACCGGCCGCCTCGGTGTGGCTGTCGGCGGGCAGCGGGCTGGGGCTGGATCTGCTGGATGAGGCGCTGCGCTCGCTGCTGCAGCGGGACTGGGTGCGGCGAAGCATCCGGCTGCGGCCGGGCTGCGGCGAGGTCAGGGCCTGGCTGTACGCCCAGAACGCGGTCAAGTCCGAGGCGCTCGGCGAGGACGGTCTGCTGCGCCTTGACGTGCGCCTGAGCCGGCGCAATTGGAATCAGTTTGAGCGGCTCTGCGAGAAGTCCCGTGCGCACTCCGCTTCCTAGTTTGCCGACGGTCGGGCGTGTTAAGATGCGCGTCTTGCGCGGCGAGCGCATTCAATCCATCCAAATCAGCAGAGGTGCCCTTTGAATCCGGACGACAAAGGCGGCGGTTGGGGTAGCGATTCATCGGGACCGCCCGATTTGGAGCGGATATTTGCCCAACTATTCAGTTCCGGCGGCGGCTATCAGCGCTGGGTCATCGTCGCCGTCGTCGGGCTGCTGGTGATCTGGTTCGGCTCGGGCATCTATCAGGTTGAGGAACGCGAGCGCGCGGTGGTGCTGCGGCTCGGTCCCTTCCACGAGGTGCTCGGCCCCGGGCTGCACTGGCAGCCGCGTTTCATTGACGATGTCCTGATCACCAACGTCACCGAGCTGCGCACCCACGTCCATTCATCCTCAATGCTCACCAGGGACGAGAACATCGTCAATGTCAAGCTCTCGGTTCAGTACCGGGTCTCGGATCCCAAGAATTACTGGCTGGAGATATCCGACCCGGATGAGACCCTCAGCCAGGCCAGCGAGAGCGCCCTGCGCCACGAGGTCGGCAGCAACTCCATGGACGACGTGCTGGTTGAGCGGCGCGGCCCGATCCAGCAGGAAATCCAGACCCGCCTGCAGAGTTATATAAGTGACTACAACAGTGGCCTGGAAATCGTCAAAGTCAATATTCAGGAAGCCGACCCCCCCGAGGCCGTCAAGGACGCCTTCAACGACGCCATCAAGGCGCGCGAGGACAAGAACCGTCTCAGCAACGAGGCCGAAGCCTATGCCAATTCAATTCTGCCGCAGGCGCGCGGCCAGTCGGCGCGCCTGATCCAGGAGGCCACCGCAGACCGGGACAAGGCCATTGCCAGCGCCCAGGGTGAGGCGGATCGCTTCATCAGCCTGTATCAGGAATACCGCCGCGCACCGCAGCTGACCCGCGACCGGCTCTACATCGAGACCATGGAGCACGTGCTCTCCAGAGCCGGCAAGGTGGTGATCGACACGCCGGGGGGAGAGGGGGGCAACCTGATTTACCTGCCGCTGGACCGCCTGCCCGGGATGGTCGGTCGGACCCCGTCGGGCAGCGATCCGGCGAATGCGGGCGGCGGCTATGCCGGCCCCAATGCCGGGCTGCCGAATGTTGATGAGACGCTCCTGACGGACCGAATCGTCGAGCAGGTGATCAAGCGCCTGCGCTCCGGGACCCAGAACGGTCAGGGCACTTACCGCAACAGCCGCAGCAGACGCTGATGGACGGGCTTCTCTCCTGGCGCGTGATCGTCGGCATTGCCGCCGTTGCGGTGCTGTGGGTGGCCTCCAGCTCGATCTACATCGTCTACGAGCACGAGCGCGCGGTGGAGCTCGAATTTGGTCGCGTGTCCGAGGCCAATATCGCCCCCGGCATGCACTTCAAGATTCCCTTGGTCAACCGCGTGCGCAAGTTTGACGGTCGGCTCATCAGCCTCAATTCCGAGGCGCAGAGCTTTCTGACCTCGGAGAAGAAGGGTCTGATCGTCGATGCCTACATCAAGTGGCGCATTGACGAGGTGCAGACTTTCTACATCGCCACCAGCGGTGATCAGACCCGCGCCAACCGCCTGCTGGAGCAGCGCGTCAACGCCGGCCTGCGCGATCAATTCGCCGAGCGCACCGTGCGCGAGGTGGTCGCCGGCGAGCGCGATCAGCTGATGGCGGACTTGGTGAATGATCTCAACAACACGGTCGGCAGCGAGCTGGGTCTGGTCGTGGTCGATGTGCGCGTCAAGCGCATTGACCTGCCGGATCAGGTCAGCGAGTCGGTTTATGAGCGCATGCGCTCGGAGCGCCAGCGCATCGCCCAGGAGCTGCGCGCCGAGGGCGCCGAGCGCGCCAATGTCATCCGCGCCACCGCCGAGCGTCAGCGCACGGTGCTGCTGGCCGAGGCCTATCGCTCGGCCGAGCGTCTGCGCGGCGAGGGCGATGCCGAGGCGACCAAGATCTACACCGAGGCCTACCGCCGAGACCCGAAGTTTTTCGTTTTTCTGCGCAGTCTGCGCGCCTACAGAAACAACTTCTCCAGCAGCCGCGATCTGCTGCTGCTGAGTCCTGACAGCGACTATCTGCGGTACATCAAGGACCGCGACGGCAACCAGCCCTAACCTCCGTGAGCAGACGCTGGCTGCTTCCGCACGGCGTTGAGGATGTGCTGCCGCCGCAGGCGGGTGTGCTGTATCGCCACAGCCGCGATCTGCTGGAATTGTGCGGCCTCCACGGCTACCAGCCCATCCTGCCGGCGCTGTTTGAATTCACCGAATCGCTGCTGCTGGACAGCGAGAACGAGCTGGATCTGCGCACGGGCAAGCTGATCGACCAGCACAGCGGCCGCATGCTGGGTGTGCGCGCCGATTTCAGCGCCCAGGCGGCGCGCATCTACGCGCGCAATTTCTATCCGGATGCTCCGGTGAGGCTGTGCTACTTCGGGGAGCTGCTGCACGCCCGGGGCGGTTCGAATAACCGCATTCCGCTGCGCATCGGCGCCGAGCTGTTCGGCAGCAGCGGCATGGACGCCAGCATCGAGGTCGCCCGCCTGCTGTCGGAGTGCCTGAGCGCCAGCGGCGTCGATGAGTCTTTCTGGGTGGTCGGTCACGGCGGCCTGTTTCAGCACCTCGCGCGCGACCTGCCCCCGGATGTGCGGGGGGAAATCCAGGCCGCCCTGCAGCGCAAGGATCTGGACGAAATGCGCAAGCTCGGCGCCCCCGAGGAATTGATTCTGCTGGGAACGCTCTACGGCGCCGCCGCCGATTTTGACAGGGCGGTCAGCGCGCTTGAGGGAGACCCGGTCTGCACCCGCTCCGTGGCCGAGGTGCGCGCGCTGATCGACGGCCTCGGACAGCCGGCGGGCAATGTGTCGTTTGATCTGGGGGAGGTGCATGGCTGCACCTACCACACCGGCGTGGTGTTTGCCGCCTTTGCCCCCGGCTACGGCTCTGTGATCGCCAGGGGCGGACGCTATGACGAGCTGGCCTCCCGCTTCGGGCATTCGGTGAGCGCCACCGGATTTGATCTGGATCTGCGCGCCCTGCTGACCGAGCTGCCGGCAGATGCATCGAATGCCCGGGCTCAGGCCGTCTATGCACCGGCGGAGGTTGACGATGAGACGATCGACCGGCTGCGGCAGTCGGGGCGTCCCGTGGTGCGAGCGCTTGAGGGTGACCAGGGCGCGCGGGCTTGCGGCTGCGGCGCCGAACTGCGGCTGAATGAGGCCGGCGCTTGGCAGGTGGCCGAGCTGGCCGAAGAGCGGAGCGGGCAGTGAGTCGGCATCTGGCCGTATTCGGCATGCAGTGGGGCGATGAGGGCAAGGGCAAGATCGTCGACTACCTCGCCCGATCGGCGGCGGCGGTGTGCCGCTTTCAGGGCGGCGACAATGCCGGGCACACCTTGGTGGTGGACGGGCGCCGCATCGCCCTGCACCTGATTCCCTCGGGGGTGCTGCAGCCCGATGTGCGCTGCTTCATCGGCGCCGGGGTGGCGCTGGCGCCCGACGTGCTGATCGGGGAGATCGATACCTTGGGGCAGCAGGGCTTTGATCTGGGCGGGCGGCTCGGGGTCAGCCGAAACTGTGCGCTGGTGCTGGACATCCACCGGCGCATTGACGCCGCCGCTGACCGCCGAGCGGGCATCGGCACCACCGGGCGCGGCATCGGCCCGGCCTACGAGGATCGAATCGCCCGGCGCGGGATACTGCTCGGCAACATGTTTGAGCCGGATTTTCGCAGCCGGCTCGGGCAGCTCTACGAGTATCACAACTTTCGCCTGACCGACTACTACGGCGAGGCGGCGGCGGATGTCGAGGAGCAGTACCGCACCTGCCGGCAGGCCGCCGAATACCTGAATCAGTACATCACCGATGTCAGCGGAGCGCTTGAATCGATCGATTCTGCGGGCGGGGGCATCCTGTTCGAGGGGGCTCAGGGTGCGATGCTGGATGTCGTGCGCGGCACCTGGCCCTATGTGACCTCCTCGAACACCCTGCCGGCCGCGATCAGCTTCGGCGCCGGTTTTGACTTCCGCCGCATCGACTGCGTGGTCGGCATTGCCAAGGCCTATGCCACCCGCGTCGGCGAGGGCCCCTTTGCCACCGAGCAGGACGGCGAGATCGGCAGGCGGCTCAGCGAGCGCGGACACGAAGTCGGCACCACCACGGGGCGCCCGCGCCGCTGCGGCTGGCTCGATGCCGGGGCGCTGAAAAGCGGGGCGCGCCTGAGCGGCGTCGACGCAATAGTCTTGACCAAGCTGGACGTGCTCGACGGCTTCGATGAGATTCTCGTCTCGCTTGGCTGCGATGCCGACGGTGCCCCGCAGTACGAAACCCTTCCGGGCTGGGACGGGGAGGTTGCGGGTGTGCGTCGCTGGGAGGATCTGCCCGCCGGGGCGAGGCGCTTTATCGAGCATCTTGAGAACCTCACAGAAGTGCCGCTTCAGATGATCTCGACCGGTCCGGAGCGCGGGCACACCATCGTGCGCGTCAACCCCTGGGAGGGGTGAGCCTCAGGGTGTCATGAGTGCCTCGGCGGTGCGAACGCCGAGGTCGCGAGCCTCATCGAGCGTCTGCACACGGGCGCATTGAGCGCTCTGGCGATGGTCTGCATCGCCGTCGCAGGCGTGCAGCGTGAGTTCGTCCCCCCGCCACAGCGCATGTGCCGCCACGCTGCTGTGGCAGTCGGCTCCCAGGGTCTCCATGCAGCTGCGCTCTGCGGTGACGGCGCGCTCGGTGCGCGGGCAGTTCAGGGCGGCGAGGACGGCCGGCCGCTCGGTGCTTCCGCCGAGGGTTTCCAGCGCCAGCGCACCCTGTCCGGCAGCCGGAATGAAGCTCTCGACCGGCAGTGCGGTGCGGATGCGCCGGCCCAGTCCCAGCCGGATCAATCCGGCACAGGCCAGCACGATGCCGGCGTATTCCCCGCCGTCCAGCTTGGCCAGACGGGTCCCGACATTGCCCCTCAGCGGAGCGATCTCCAATTGCGGGTGCAGGCGCTTGATCAGCATGGCCCGGCGCGGGCTGGAGGTGCCGATGCGCGAGCCCGGAGGCAGCCGGTCCAGGTCGACATCGGCGACCCAGGCATCGCGCGCGTCAGCGCGGGGGCACACGCCGGCCAGGGCAAACCCGTCGGGGAGCCGCACCGGCATGTCCTTGAGCGAGTGCACGGCCAGATCGGCCTCTCCCGATATAAGGGCTGCCTCGAGCGCCTTGACAAACAGCCCCTTGCCGCCTGCATCGGCGAGCGAGTCCGAGAGGTTGACATCGCCCTCGCTCTCGATCGGAACGAGTTCGCTGTCCACACCCTGGCGGGCGAGGGCATTGGCCACCTGGCGAGCCTGGGCGAGGGCGAGGGGACTCTTTCGTGTCGCGATGCGCAGTGACTTCAAAATGCTCTCGGCAGTGCTACACTCGCCGGCGGAGTGTCATTGTAGGGGGCAGTCAAATGGCTTTTCCGAGCATGGATGTTGGAACAAAAGAGGATTGGGAGCATATTTCCCAGGAGCACGCACCGGTGATCGGCGACATGCCCAAGCGGATTCGTTCGATGCTTGAGCAGCTGCGCGGACTGTATGTCGGCTTTGCGGTTGATCAGCTCGAGCACAGTCTGCAGACCGCCAGCAGAGCCGAGCGGGATGGGGCGGACGAGGAGATGATCCTGCTGTCGCTCTGCCACGACATCGGCAAGGTTGTCTCGGTGCCCAACCACGCCGCCATCGGCGCTGAGATCCTCAAGCCCTATGTCAGCGAGCGCGCCTATAAGATCCTGCTGACGCATCAGGATTTCCAGGGCAAGTACTACTACCACTACTTTGACATGCCCAACAACCTGCGCGACGGCTACGTCGACGAGCCCTGGTACGAAGATGCCTGCCGGTTTAGCGATCGCTACGACCAGGCGGGCTTTGACCCCGAGTATGAAAGCTTTCCGCTGGAGCATTTCAGCCCGCTGATCGACAAGTTCTTCGCCAAACCCGGGGCGATGCTGGTCACCAGCGAAGACTGATCACACCGCAGCAATTTGATTAAGGAGTGCTGGGTTGAAGAAGCGGCCCGGGTCGCTGGTTGATGCCTACCGCAGTCGAATAACCGCCAACGGCTGGAGCATCGATCAGGAGCAATTGCGCGCCGCCGCCGCACTGCAGCAGCTGTCCGATGAATTTCCCCGCTCATCCGGTCTGCTCGGCCGGCTGAGTTCGCTGTGGCGCCGCAGCACGCAGCAGGGCGGCTGTTCGGGGGCCTATCTCTGGGGACAGCCGGGGCGCGGCAAAACCCTGCTGATGGATCTGTTTGTCGAGGCGGTGCCCGGCTGCGAGCGCACGCACTTTCAGCCTTTCATGCTCGACGTTCACGAGCGGCTGAGGGTCTATGACGGAGAGTTGGATCCGCTCGGGCACGTGGCCGACGACATTGCCAGGCGCTGTCGCTGGCTCTGCTTTGACGAGTTTGCGGTCTACAACATCGCCGATGCGATGATTTTGCGCAGGCTGCTGGAGGCGCTGATCGAGACCCGGGTTCACTTCATCGTCACCTCCAACTTCGCCCCTGATGAGCTCTATCCGGGCGGGCTGCAGCGCCGGCGTTTTCTGCCGGCGATTGAACTGCTCAGCGCCCGTCTTGAGGTGATTGAACTGCGCTCGGATCGGGACTACCGAATCGGCAGCACGGAGGTCAACGGCGACTACCTGCTGCTCTCCGGACTGGAACCCCGGGAGGCGGATGAGCGCATCCGTGCAGCCTTTTGCGCGCTCGCCCCGCAGTCGGAGGATTTGCACCCCGGAGAAATCACGGTTCGGGGGCGGCGCATTGAATGCCGGGGAAACGTCCAGGGGGCGGTCTGGCTGTCTTTTGATGCCCTGTGCCGGGGACGCAGGGCCTCGGCCGACTACCTGGAGCTGGCGCAGCGCTATCACACGCTGGTGGTCGGGCCGGTGCCGGTTCTCAGCGATGCCGACCTGGCCGCCCTGCGCCGGCTGATTCATCTCGTCGACGCCGCCACCAACACCGGCACGCAATTGATCGTCGCCGCAGATGCCCCGCCGCAGGAGCTGTATACCGGCGAGCGGCTGGCATTTGAGTATCAGCGCACCTGCAGCCGACTCATGCGGCTTTTCGGGGCGGGGACGGCATGGACCTAGGCCTCTCCGGGACGGGTGATAAAATGCCGCCCCGCTTGAAGGACTCGGTCGGCAGCCTCATACTTTGATGTCTTACAGCGTTACGCTGCCGGATTCCAGCACGCGGGATTACTCCGAACCCAAATCGCTGGATGCCATCGCCCAGGACATCGGCTCCGGGCTGGCCAAGGCGACGGTCGCCGGGCGCATCGGAGGCGATCTGGTTGACGCCTCCGAAGTCGTTTCCCAGGACTGCTCTGTTGAACTCATCACCACATCCGAGCCCGAGGCGCTCGAGGTTATGCGCCACTCCTGTGCGCACCTGCTGGGACATGCGCTCAAGCAGCTGATCCCCGAGGCTCGGATGGCCATCGGGCCGGTGATCGAAAACGGTTTTTACTACGACGTTGAGACCCCGGAGCCGCTCAGCGACGAGTTCCTGCCCCAGCTTGAGGAGCGCATGCGCGAGCTGGCCCGGGAGGACTACGAGGTGGTGCGCGAGGTGGTCGAGCGCGAGCGCGCCATGCAGGTGTTCGAGACGCGCGCCGAGCCCTACAAGCAGGAGATCGTGCGCGATATCCCCGACGGTGAAATCATCGCCCTCTACCACCACCAGGAGTACATCGACATGTGCCGCGGGCCGCATGTCACCAATACGCGCCACATTCGTCATTTCAAGCTCACCCACCTGGCGGGTGCCTATTGGCGCGGCGAAGCCTCGGGGCCGGTTCTGACGCGCATCTATGGAACGGCTTTTTTCAGCAAGGCCGAGCTGGACGCTCACCTGAAATACCTCGAGGAGGCCGCCCGGCGTGATCACCGCCGCATCGGGCGCGCCATGGGACTGTTCCACCTGCAGGATGAGGCGCCCGGCATGGTGTTCTGGCACGGCAAAGGCTGGACGCTGTATCAGATCTGCGAGCAGTACATGCGCGCTCGTCTGAAAGACGCCGGCTACCAGGAGGTTCACACGCCCCAGCTGATTGACTACTCGCTCTGGGAGCGCTCCGGCCATGCCGACAAGTTTGGCGAGGGAATGTTTTCCCTGAACAACCAGCACCGCGACTACGCCGTCAAGCCGATGAATTGTCCAGGGCACGTGCAGCTGTTCAATCAGGGGCTGCGCAGTTACCGGGAGCTGCCGCTGCGCTTTGCGGAGTTCGGCATATTGCACCGCAATGAACCTTCCGGAACCCTGCACGGCCTGCTGCGGGTGCGCAAGTTCACCCAGGATGACGGGCATATTTTCTGCGCCATGGATCAGCTTCAGGATGAGGTTGAGCGCGCCATCGCCTTTAACTTTGATGTCTATTCGGACTTCGGCTTTGACAGCGTTGAGGTCATGCTCTCGACCCGTCCCGAGCAGCGCGTGGGCAGCGATGAGGTCTGGGATCGGGCGGAAAAAATTCTCGAGGATGCGCTGCAAAACAGCGCTCTGGAGTGGACCGTGCAGCCGGGCGAGGGGGCGTTCTACGGCCCCAAGATCGAGCTGGCTTTGCGCGACTGTCTGAATCGCACCTGGCAGTGCGGAACCGTTCAGGTTGACTTTTCAATGCCCGAGCGGCTCGGTGCCGAATACGTCGCCGAAGACGGCAGCCGCCAGACGCCGGTCATGGTTCACCGTGCCGTGCTGGGGTCGCTGGAGCGCTTCATCGGAGTTTTGCTGGAGCACTACGACACCGGGCTGCCGCTGTGGCTGGCGCCGGTTCAGGCCATTGTGCTGAACATCACCGATGCCCACGCCGAATATGCCCGCCGGGTCGGCGAGCAGCTGACTGCGGCGGGCATTCGCACAGAGGTGGATCTGCGCAACGAGAAGATCGGTCGGAAAATTCGCGAACACACGCTGGCGCGCATTCCCTACCATCTGGTCGTCGGAGAGCGCGAGATGAGCGAAAACACGGTGGCCGTGCGTCTGCCCGGCGGTGAGGATTACGGCGCTCATCCGGTTTCTGATGTCATCGCGCTTTTGCGCGGTATAATCTCTGGCCGCGGCTTACTGCCGGAGATGAGTTCTGTTGAGGACAGTTCAAAATTAGCCTAGCCAAAAGCCGGGAGAAGCGCGTCCTGATTAATGACGAGATCACCGCCAGTTTGGTGAGGTTAATTGATGTGGACGGCACTCAGGTGGGAGTGGTTCCGCTTGACGATGCGTTGCGTCGGGCTCAGGCCAAGGGGTTGGATCTGGTGCAGATGGCTGAGGGAGAGATCATCGTCTGCAAGCTGATGGATTACGGTCGCCATCAGTTCAAGCGCAAAAAGGTCTCACGTCGCGGCCAGCGGCGCATGCAGATCAAGGAGATTAAACTGCGCCCCCACATTGGGGCGCACGATTACAGCATCAAACTTCGTCAAATGGTGAAGTTTTTGGAGGATGGGGACAAGGTTAAGGTGACGGTTCGCTTTAAGGGACGAGAGATTGTGCATCCGCACTTCGGTGTTGAGATTCAAGAGCGCTTGGCCGCCGACGTGGCAGATCTGGCCTCGATTGAGCAGATGCCCGTGGTTGAAGGCCGTCAGGTTGTCATGGTGCTGATGCCCACCCGCAAAGGGCGCAGTGCAGCCAAAGCCAAATCAGAGGAAGCGCGGGACAGCGGAGCGAAACATGAGTAGAAAGGCAAAGACACACAAAGGTACCGCCAAGCGGTTTGTCCGGACCGGCAGCGGGCGCATCAAGCACAAGCACGCCAATCGCTCGCACCTGCGCACCCGCATGACGGCCAAGAGGATTCGCCAGCTGCGCGGCACAGATCAGGCCAATCCCGCTGAGACTCCCCGCCTCGTGCGGCTGCTTGAAGACCGTTAGGAGATACCGATGCCGCGAGTTAAATCTTCCGTCAGTTCCCACCGCCGCCACAAAAAAGTGCTGAAGAGAGCCAAGGGCTACTACGGCGCGCGTTCGCGTCAGGTGCGCACCGCCATGCAGGCCGTGATGAAGGCGGGTCAATATGCATATCGTGATCGGCGCAACCGCAGACGCAGTTTTCGCTCTCTCTGGGTGGTGCGAATCAATGCCGCCGCCCGTGCCAACGGCATCACTTACAGCCAGTTGATCGCAGGGCTCGCACGCGCGGGCATCGAGGTTGACCGCAAGATTCTCGCAGACATTGCGGTGCGGGATGACCAGGCGTTTACGCAACTGGCCAAGACGGCGAGCGAAGCCTTAAAGGTGGCCTGATGGCCCCGGCTCAGTCTGGCGAAGCCGACTCGATTGAGGCGCTGTGGGCTGATGCCCGCACCGAGCTCGACGCTGTTCAAACGCATGAGGAGCTGGAGCCCCTGCGCCTGCGCTGGCTGGGCAGGCGCGGCCGCATCACTCTGAGGCTGCGCGGTCTGGGTGAGCTGGATGAAGCCGAGCGGCCGGCCGCAGGCGCCGAACTCAACCGCCTGAAGGGCTTTATTTCCGAGACATTGCAGATGCGGCACGCGGAACTGTCCGCCCCTGTCGAAACCCCGGACATTGATGTCAGCCTGCCCGGGCGAGCGGTCGAGACGGGCGGGATTCACCCCTGCACTGCGGTGATGGATGAAGTCGAGGACTTTTTTGCCGGCCTGGGATACTGCACCGCTTCCGGTCCGGAAGTTGAATACGAGTCCTACAACTTTGATGCGCTCAACATCCCCGAGGATCATCCCGCCCGGACCATGCACGACACGCTCTACATCAATGCCCCGGTCGGCCGGCAGGGGCGCCAACTGCTGCGCACCCACACCTCGCCGATACAGGTGCGCCTGCTTGAGCGCCAGGCACCGCCGGTGTACGCCGTCAGCATGGGGCGCACCTACCGGTCGGATGCCCCCGATGCCACGCACATTCCGATGTTCCATCAGATCGAGGGCATCGTCGTGGATGAGGGCATCAGCTTTGCCGATCTCAAGGGAACCATCGAGCTCTTCCTGCGAAGCTTCTTCGGCCCCGACACCGAGGTTCGCCTGAGGCCGTCCTACTTCCCCTTCACCGAGCCGTCTGCGGAGGTGGACGTGCGGGGCAGCGGGGGGGATTGGCTTGAAGTCATGGGCTGCGGGCTGATGCACCCTAAGGTGCTCCAGGGCTGCGGGATTGACTCGGCCCGCTACAGCGGCTTCGCCTTCGGCATGGGCGTCGAGCGCCTGACGATGCTGCGCTTCGGCTTCGCCGACCTGCGCGCGCTCATCAGCGGCGACATCGACTTCCTGAGGCAATTCAGATGAAGGTCTCCTCGGCCTGGCTGCGCACCTGGGTTCCGGGATCTTGGAGCGATGCCGATCTGCCCCGGCTGCTGACCCGCTCGGGGCTGGAGGTCGACTCGGTTCAGGTGCTGGACTGGCCGGGAATATGCGTTGCCGAAGTGCTTGAGGTTTCCGCCCACCCCAACGCCGATCGGCTGAAGGTCTGCAGCGTTGACATCGGGGCCGAGGAGCCGCTGCAGATCGTCACCGGGGCGCCCAATGTCGAGGCCGGGGCGCGCTATCCCTGCATTCAGGCCGGAGCCAAGCTGCCGGACGGGACCGCCATCCGAAAAAGCAAGCTCAGGGGGGAGGTCTCCGAGGGCATGCTGTGCTCGGGCGGTGAGTTGGGGCTGCCCGAGGAGGCCGACGAGGGCGACGGTCTGATGCGGCTGGCTGACGATGCCCCGGTTGGAATGCCCATTGCCGAGCATCTCGGCCTGCGGGACTGCATCGTCGATTTGGAGATCACGCCCAATCGCGGTGACTGCACCAGCGTGCGCGGAGTGGCCCGAGAGCTTGCCGCACTGGCCGGGGCGGAGTTTTGCCCGCCCGAGGTTGTCGCAGTCGCCGAGACGCTCGAGGACGCCCCGCAGGCGATCCAAATCGATGCACCCGAGGGGTGCCCGCGCTACTGCGCCCGGCTGCTGCGCGGTCTGGATCCCTCGGCCAAAACGCCCGACTGGATGCATCGGCGAATCGAGTCCGCCGGATTGCGCTGCGTCCATCTGGCGGTGGATGTCACCAACTACGTGCTGCTCGAGTGGGGCCAGCCGCTGCACGCCTTTGACGCGGCCAAGCTGAGCGGCGCACTCGGTGTGCGCTGGGCCGAGTCGGGGGAGAAGCTGGCGCTGCTGGACGGTACCGAGGCCGTGCCCTCGCCCGGGCTGGATCTGATGATCGTCGATGGTTCGGGACCCATTGCCCTGGCCGGGGTCATGGGCGGCGCCGGCACCGCGATCAGCGAGGGCTCGGTTGACATCGTTCTGGAGAGCGCCTTCTTTGCGCCCAAGGCGGTTGCCGGATGCGCTCGCCGCCACGGCGTGCACTCCGATGCGGCCTACCGCTTTGAGCGGGGCGTTGACCCGCATCTGCAGCGCCTCGTCCTCGAGCGCGCCTCGGGTCTGCTCATCGAGCTGGGGGGTGCCCAAGCCGGCCCCATCGTCGAGGCGCACAGCCCCGATCACCTCCCCCAGTCTGCGGTCATTGAGCTGCGCCAGTCCCGCTGGAACGCGCTCATCGGCGCTGAAATCGCATCGCAGCAGGCGCTGGGATTGCTGGAGGTGATCGGCCTTGAGATCGCACCGTCCGGAACCCCGGACAGCTGGTCTGTCAAGGTGCCCTCGCATCGCTTTGATCTGGGCTGCGAGGAGGATCTGATAGAGGAGATCGCCCGCCTGTACGGTTATGAGCGCCTGCCGTCCCGGGTGCGCACCGCCCCGCCGGATTCCGGGATCGGCAAAACCCGGTCCGCCTCGCATCCCCGGCGGGCGCTGCAGCAGCAGCTGAGTGCGCGCGGCTATCAGGAGGTCATCACCTACAGTTTTGTCGCCGAGGAATGGGCGCACCAGGCCGGGGTGGATGAGCCGGTGCGGCTGTCCAATCCGATTTCCTCCCAGCTGCAGGTCATGCGACCCACCCTGCTGACTTCCCTGGGTCAGGCGGTTGAATACAACCGCGCGCGCGGTCTTGAGCGCCCCCGCATCTATGAAATCGCCCGGGTTTTCACCGCCGAGGAAGAGGGCGATGCTCTGCCGCATCAGCCCCTGATGCTGGGGCTGGCCATGACCGGTCCCAGGCATCGGCGCAACTGGGCGGATCCCTCCGAGGCGCTGGATTTTTACGATCTCAAGGGAGATTTGGAGTCGCTGCTGGGCGGACGGGGCGGGCGTTGTGAATGGCGTCCGGCGACCCTGGCCGGCCTGGAGCAGTCGGCCGAAATGGTTTTGAAGGGAACGGTTGTGGGGCGCATCGGCAGACTGTCGGGCGACTTCAGGCTCAGCGAGCACGGCATTTATGCGGCCGAGATATTGCTCGACGCCGTGCTGACGGATGGGCAGGCCGGAAGAACCGTTCCGCCTCAGATCCAGCGCTATCCGCGGGTGCAGCGCGACCTGGCGCTGGTGCTGCCGATTTCGGTCAGCTCCGCTGAGGTCCTTGAATGCGTTCGAAAGGCGGCGGGGGCGCTCCTGCATGAGGTGCAGGTTTTTGATTGCTACACTAATAAGGATTTCGAGCGATTGCAGCAGTACAGCCTGGGTATCGGGTTGGTGCTTGGCGATGCAGATCGAACCTTGACAGAGACACGCATTAACAAGTGCATCAATGCTGTGATTGCATCGCTGCAGCGCAAATGTGGAGCCGCCTTGCGGAGCTGATGACTACTATGGGCGACAAAACGTTGACCCGAAATGACATCATCGACGAGTTGTGCAAACTCGGTTTAACGCGGCGCGAGTCAAAAGATCTGCTGGAGGAGACGCTCAGTGTCATGGCGGGCACATTGGAAAGCAGGGTTCAGGTGAAAATTTCAGGTCTCGGCAATTTTTATGTCAGTGAAAAAACAATGCGCTCGGGGCGCAATCCGGCCACCGGAGTTCCGGCTGAAATCTCAGCTCGGTGCGTCGTGATCTTTCACGCCAGCAGAACGCTGCGCAGGCGCATGCGAACTTCGAGGAAGGTTTTGGAAGAGAGCGCTTAATGAGTTCGGACAAACGGATTTTTTACAGCATCAGTGATGTTGTCTCGGTCACCGGTGTCAATGCCAACAAGCTGCGCCACTGGGAAAGCGTCACCAGCGTGCTCAAGCCGCAGCGCGTGCAGGGCCAGCGGCGCTACACGCCCAAGCAGCTTGAAGTGGTGAAGCAGCTGCGCGAATTCGTTGAAGAGCAGGGCATGTCGCTGGCGGCCGCAGAGCGCCAGATTCAGCGGCAGAGGACTGCCGTGGATCAGACCGTTCTGCGCCGGCGACTGATTGAAATCGGAGAGCAGCTGGACCAGGTGATCGAACGCCTTCAGAGGGTGCGGTAGCCGGATGCAGCGGGACTGCGGGGGCTTGGCTACAATGCCCGCCGCTCGGGGCGTGGCGCAGTCTGGTAGCGCACCACACTGGGGGTGTGGTGGTCGCAGGTTCAAATCCTGCCGTCCCGACCAATTTCACTTTCACAGGGTTCGCTTTTCTTCCGGACCGGTCGCTTCCAAAAGGTTGGGCGACATCCTGTATTCGGCCAATTTCAATGCGTCTCGACAGCATCCCCAAATTCGGGGGTGTGCTTGCTTGCGGGCAATCCAGGCGACAGTCGCCGCCGGCGGTGCGAAACTAAGATTCCCGGTCGATGCACGGCTCGAACTGCGGAAGCTCTGACATGTTCTCCTTCGAAAAGGGCTTCGGACCGAACAGCATCGGGTAGAAGAAGTGACGCAGGCGGGCGTGAAAATCGCGCGCACACTGCACGTATCTCAGATGCCGGTCGACATCGGTCTGCGCCATCTGCGTCAGCACCCTGTGGGTCATCAGCGGGGGTGAAAGCAGTGCAACCCACCCCATTGCACCATCTCGGGCCCGCATGCCCTCGTACAGATCCGTTGACAGCGGCGCAGCCGTTTGATCGCCCATTTCCTGAAAGGCGTAGTACCACTTCCACTCAAATTGCCGCTTGATCTCGGCATAGTCGGTCAGTTCGGGGTATGTTTTTAGAAACGGATCCATGGTTGCCGACTTCGGCAGATCCCATGCGTCGTTGACCTTTTCCCTCTGAGTCAGCAGGATGTGGCCCCCATCCGGCACGGCGACCATCCGCTCGACGCCCGTCTTGCCGACAACGGGCACCACCACAGAGAGCAAAAACCATAGACTGAGGAGGATGAGTGCGGCGGTCGCACCCTCAAGGTTGCGCACCGTGACCAGCCGGCAGACCAGAAGCCAAAAAAGAATGTGACCCGAGGCCAGCGCCAAGACCAGCAGACTGTCGCCGATCGAAACGCCGCCGTAAAGTGCAAACCCCAGGAAGGGCAGGGCAATGGCTGCGGCCAGGATCAGGCACCGCGCCAGCGCCCGCACCAGGAAGATGCCCCGACCGTGCGCGCTGGTCGCACAGACCAGCTCATAGCGGGACTCCCTTCGCTCCCGGGCCTCCAGATCAAAGAGCAGGCCGATGACCAAGAGCGGCAGGAGAATGCTCACCAGGTAGGCGAAGTCCAGCTGACCGATCAGGGACAGCTCCGAATTGTCGGTATCGGTTTCATAAATCTGACCCTCCACCGCCAGCATCCGCAGCCTGTGCTTCCAGGAGAGCTCGTCCCTCGAGCCGAGCGCCGCAAAGGCCAGTGCGGAGGGCGGGTCGTAGGTGAGGTGGAAGGTGTAGTAGGCAGCGCTTCCGGGATCCGGCTGGCCGTCCAGAACCAGCTTCTGATCCTCGACCGTGGCGGCCGCCAGCCCGGCAATCTCGCGCTCCTGATTCCGGACTTCCAGCAGGCCGGCGGTCAGGGCAAAGACAGTGAAGCCAAAGGCGATCAGGGTCGTCCAGCGCACCACGGGCTCGCGCCAGGCGAATCTGAGTTCACGGCCAAGATCAGACAGCATCCTGCAGCCTCCGGTTCATTCTGAGAAATCCGATGCAGGCCGTGACAACGCACCACAGAAGCGCGATCAGGAGCTGCGGCAGGCTCGCTGAAATCCGCACCAGCGCGGTCTGCGGCTGGGTTGTCACCTCCTCCAGCATGCGCCAGTTTGCGGCGCTCATGCGGGTGCGCCGCTCCGCTTCGGGGCTGCTGCCTCGCTGCATGTCATCTGCGAAGGGCAGTTTCTCCGCATGAATATTGTTGAGCTTCTGAACGAAGTCAAAGCGCACGCGCTCTGCATCCCGCAGGAAGGCGTGGTGCTGACTGAGGTCGGTGCCCGCCGTTATCTTGGAGAAGTTTTCGAAGGCCAGCGCCGGGGATAACAGGCTGAGCCAGCGCACCACCTCCGATTGAGCCGCCTCGCTGGCCATCTTCTCATCGGCGAACACATTCATTATCTCTGTCTGCTTGGCCTCGGACCATTGCGCCACCATGCCGCGAAAGTTGACCGGCAGGTCGGCGACGTCGTCGACGCCATACTGCTCAAGCAGCTGAGCCCGCAGCTTGGCGAATGCGGGGTCATTGGCGTTGTGCCCATCGCCGGTGTCGCGCAGGGCGCGGACAACCGCGAGGTCCGTGGCAATCTTGCCGCCCATGGGCGCCAGTGTCTGTGCCGCAGTCGCTGCGACCGGGGGCGTGATCACGCACAGCAGCGTCCAGCAGGCCAGCAGCAGGGCGAGCGCCGTGGATGCCCTGGTGCACCAGGCCGACACGGCGGTGACCAGAAACACCCAGGCGAAGAGGTAGAGCGCGTATCCGGCCAGCATGTAGGCGGCGATGAGCAGGGACTCACCTGCACTCAGTGCGATCACAAGGCCGATGACGAGGGGCGCCAGACCCGCGCATGCGGCGCCGGCCAGAGCCAGCGACTTGCCCAGCCAGACCTGCGTCGGCGTCACCGCCGCTGCGTAGAGCAGGTAATCTGTCCTGGCCTCCCGCTCCCTGGGAATCGCCGCAAACCCGAGGACGATCAGCAGCAGCGGAAGCAGCACCTGGTAGGCGAAGGCGGGCGAGAGCTCCGCATAAGGCCCGGCCTGTGCGGAGGCGTAGCGCGGCGAGAACACCGCCGAATTTTGCCGGTGTCCCTCCAGAAACATGACCGTTCCGGTGTGCGCATCCACACCGGGGTCGATGAGCGACAGCGGGGCGGGCACACGGAAAACATAGTGACCGTAGTGAACCATTCGATGCGGGTGACGGGCCGGCTGGCTCTCAAACGTCTCCCGCGCCTGCTCCTGAAAGCCCTCTCGGGTGACCCGCTCGGACTCGATTCGCGCCACTGTGCTGACAAGCGAGGCAACGATCAAAAGCCCCGCGATCAAACACGAGAACAGTGCCAGCTTTGAGCGGGCCCAGTAGCGCCACTCATCCCTGGCGATTGCGATCGGAATATTGATGTTCATCTTGACTGCTGCTCCGCAAACGTCTTGTGTACTGCCTCGGCGGAGATCTGACCGCCATCGCCGGCTTCGAACAGCCCCACCATGCGACCGTGCTGCAGCAGGCCGATTCTCTGTGCGACCTGGCAGGCGCCGTAGACATCATGGGTCACCATGAACACGGTCGTACCGCCCTGCGACAGACCGCCCAAAATGGAATTGAATTCATCGATGGCGACCGGGTCCAGGCCGGACGTCGGCTCATCCAGCAGCAGCACCGGTGTACGCCGCAGGATGGCCAGGGCAATGGCCACCTTTTGGCGCATCCCCTTGGAATAGGTCGACAGTCGCCTGTCCCGGACATCAGCCGCCAGGCTGACATCGTCCAGACCCTGATCAATTTCCTGTGCAGATCGTGTGACACCCGTTAACGACAGGAAATACTGCAGGTTCTCGCGCGCCGAGAGGTGGGTATAGAGGCTGGTGGCCTCGGGCAGATAGGCGGTCTGCTCGCGCACCTCCCTGATGCGGTCTTTCACGCTCAGGCCATTGACGTAAGCCTCGCCGTATGACGGATGGATAAAGCCGAGAAAGGTCAGCAGGGCGGTGGACTTGCCGGCGCCGTTGCCGCCCAGGAGTGCGAAGACATCTCCCCGCCCCACGCTGAAACTCACATTTTCCAGGACCCTTCGATCACCCCTGTCGACGCAGAGTTCTTCTGCGACCAGCACTGTCTCACTCATTTCCTCTCCCATCGTTTTGCCGCCCCCTGAAATATTCTGGAAAAAGCTGAACCAAGAGATGCACAGGGGCACCCGCGTCTCAAATGGATCGAAAGCTAGAACGAGTAGGCCGCACTCAGGCGCCAGCGGCGTGGAGCGCCGACCCCCACCCAGACATTTGCATAAGAGTTGGTGTAGAACTCCTCGTCCAGGGCATTGTCGAGATCAAAGCGCAGCGTCAGGCGCTCGGATGACTGCAGCTGGCCAAACAGCCGGATCGTCGTATAGCTGGGCAGGGTGAAGTCAAAGCCAGTCCAGCCCTGGCGCTCGCCGGTGTGCTGAAGCCCGCCGCCGGCCTGTGCAGACATGCTGCCCAGCTCAAAGCTCTGGCTCAGCTGGACGCTCAGCTGCTGCTCCGGCGAGTTGATCATGGGATCGCCTTTTTCAATGGTCGCCCCCCAATCCGCATCGGGGTTGCTGGTCGTGAATACAGCATCGGTGTAGGTGTAGGAGAGCCACAGGTTGAAGCCATTCTCGGAGGCGAGGCTCAGGTCGACTTCCAGCCCGCTGCTCTCGGCCGCACCGGCATCCAAAGAAAACCATCCTGCCTGTTGGGCTGCCGGACGGTCATCGTTGACCAATATGTTGCTCTGATCGACCATGAAGTAGGCGAGGTTGAGCGAGCCGGAGACTGCATCAGAAAAGTAGGCCATATCCATCTTGACGCCGATCTCGGTGGCCTCGGTGAGGTTGGGTTCAAACTGTCTGCCCTGATAGTCAGAGCCGGCCTGCTGCCGGAAGCCCTCGCCGTAGGAGAAATACAGGCTGACGCCATCATTGACGGCGTAGACCGCACCCAGCTGCGGCGAGATGCGACTGTCCGAGGAGATCGCGGTCGTGGCCGGACTGTTTCGCAGGTTGGTCAGCTCGTGCTCGAAATCGTCCCAGCGCAGACCGAAGCGAAGCTGCAGCCGGTCAGTCAGATCCATCTGATCCTGAATGTAAATGCCGAAGCCGTTCATGTCCTCTTCCCTGTTCGTGTTGGGGCCGGGCGCGGGCTGGGCGAACTGCCCGTAGACAGGATTAAACACATTCAGGGAAAGGCATCCTTCAGCATCGAGATCGGCGACATCCGTGACATCTCCGATCCAGCACCCGCGATAGCGCAGGATGAACCAGCTGAGTTTGAATTCATCGTAGTCGGCGCCAATGATCAGCCGGTGACGCGCGGAGCCGACCTCAAAATCGCCGGCAAACTCAGCACGGGCCACCGTGTAATCGGATTCAAAATTGCGGTAGCGGAAGAACCGCGACAGCGTTTTTCCATCCAGAAAATAAGTCTGGCGTCCGGTAAAGTTGGTCTCATGCGCATTGCCCTCAAACGAGGTGCTTCTGTAGCCGAGCCCTGCCAGCAGGCTCCAGCTGTCCGAGAAGTTGTGCTCAAGCTCCAGCTGCTGGCCGAACACCTCGGTCTTGATCGGTCCGTCGCCCGGCTCGCCCACAAAGGTCTCGCGGGGCGTAAAACCATATTTCTCTGAGTAGGCGGCGCCCCGGTCAAAGGGAATCTCCTGGTCGGTGTATTCAATCTCATAAGTCAGGCTGCTGGTTTCAGCGCTGTTCCGCAGGGTGATGGACGGGTAAAAGCCGGTCTTTTGGGTTTCAACCGTCTCCCTGAAGCTCTCGGCGTCTTCGTTGAACCCGACCAGACGCAGCCCCACATCGGTGTTCGAACCGATCGAGCCGGTGGTTTGGACATCTCCCTCGATGCGCACCTGGCTCCACTCGCCGAGCGTCGCGCGGATCTCTCGACCGGATTCAAATTGCGGGCGCTTGGTGATGAGGTTGATGGTCCCGCCGGGTTCGCCCCGCCCGAACAGCGCCGAGCGCGGCCCCTTCAATATTTCCACGGTCTCAATGCCGACCATGTCGCGCGGCCCTGCAAATCCGCGCCCCGCATTGAACCCGTTGACCAGAAAGCCGCTGGGCAGGTTGAGGTCGCCTGCAAACCCGCGAATCGAGAAGCTGTTCCACAGCCCGCCAAAGTTGTTCTGCCGGGACACGGAACCCGACAGGTCCAGCGCATCGTCCAGGCTGATGACACCGGCCTCCCGCAGCAGCTCCTCGCCGAGGGTTTGGTCTGCCGCCGGCTTCTCCATGTCGTCAAAGTTGCCCCGGTAGGCCCGGCGCTTGCCGACCACGAGGACTTCCTCGATTTCCTCCGCACCGGTCTCGGAATTCTGGGCCGATGCAGGCAGTCCGTAAGCTGCCGCCATGGTCACTGCCAGCAGAAAGTGCCAGGCGCACAGGGTTTTGCCGTGGCAGCCGCAGTTCGAATTTGCCTCTGGCTTGATGTGGTTTGTGTTCATGTTTCCTCCCTGGATCTCCCCGCTTTGAACAACCGCAGAGCCAATGCCCCGATGTGCTGACCGTTCCGCAGGCATTTTTCGCGGATTGACGGGTCAAAAAAGCGGCGGATTATAGGCACACCTATTCGGATGCACTGTGCGGGGTGCATTGGCAGGGTCGGACTGGCTGTGCACAAATGCTCTGCCGAGCGCACGTCAGCTCAGTCTGCCCGTGCTTTTCGGGCGCTGCCGCCCCGCCGAGCGTGGAGTTGAAAAGCCCGAAAAACCGCCGCTGTGCTAGACTCCCCCGCTTCGGTGCAATGCTGGAGGGGTTGGGGAGCGGTCAAACCCAACAGACTGTAAATCTGTCGCCTTGTGCTTCGAAGGTTCGAATCCTTCCCCCTCCACCATTTGACGTTTTCTGTGCGCGATCGGAGAGAGGTTTTGAAGTGCGCGGGTATAGTTTAGTGGTAGAACATCAGCCTTCCAAGCTGAGAACGCGAGTTCGATTCTCGCTACCCGCTCCATCGGCTACTATACTTAGCCCGGCTGCCAGAGCGACGCTCATATAGCTCAGTCGGTAGAGCACTTCCTTGGTAAGGAAGAGGTCACCGGTTCGAATCCGGTTATGAGCTCCAGCCATTTTCTGGACAACCGTGCAATTGATTTATTAATTTGTTTGGCTATAATGCCCGCCGCTCGATGAGCGCCCTAAGAGAACGATCCAGGCAGAACTTCCTGCCGGATAGGCTTTTATCGCCTTTTTTGGTACATCTACGGAGACTTATTTCATGTCTAAAGAGCAGTTCGAACGCACCAAACCTCATGTCAATGTCGGAACCATCGGTCACGTTGACCATGGCAAGACCACATTAACCGCCGCCCTGACGAAAGCCTGTGCTGAAACGTGGGGCGGCGATTTTGTTGCCTTTGACGGGATTGACAATGCCCCGGAGGAGAAAGAGCGGGGCATCACCATTGCGACCTCCCACGTCGAGTACCAGTCGCAGGAACGCCACTACGCGCACGTCGACTGCCCCGGGCATGCCGATTACATCAAGAACATGATCACCGGTGCGGCTCAGATGGACGGGGCGATTTTGGTCGTCTCGGCCGCCGACGGTCCGATGCCGCAGACCCGGGAACACATCCTGCTGGCCCGTCAGGTTGGCGTGCCCTACATCGTTGTCTTCCTCAACAAGTGCGACACGGTTGACGATCCCGAGATGATCGAGCTGGTCGAGCTGGAAGTGCGCGAGCTGCTGAGCAAGTACGACTTTCCCGGGGACGACACCCCGATCATTCAGGGCAGCGCCCTCAAGGCTCTGGAGAGCGACAGCTCCGATCTCGGCGTTCCCTCTGTGGTCAAGCTGGTCGAGACGCTGGATCAATACATCCCCACGCCCCAGCGCGATGAAGACAAGCCGTTCTTGATGCCGATCGAGGATGTCTTCACGATCTCGGGTCGCGGGACGGTGGTCACCGGTCGCGTTGAGGCGGGTCGCGTCTGTCTCAATGACGACATTGAAATCGTCGGCATCCGCGAAACCACATCGACCGTCTGCACCGGCGTTGAAATGTTCCGCAAGCTGCTCGACGAGGGCAGGGCCGGCGAGAATGTCGGTGTTCTGCTGCGCGGCGTTAAGCGCGAGGATGTCGAGCGCGGGCAGGTGCTGGCCAAGCCCGGCAGCGTCACCCCGCACACCAAGTTCGAGGCTGAGATTTACGCCCTGACCAAAGAGGAGGGGGGACGTCACAGCCCGTTTGTCCAGGGCTATCGTCCGCAGTTCCACATTCGCACCACTGATGTGACTGGCGAGGTGCAGCTGCAGGACGGCGTGGAGATGGTCATGCCGGGGGACAACGTCAAGATCGTCGTCCACCTGATTGCCCCGATCGCGATGAGCGAGGGGCTTCGTTTTGCCATTCGTGAGGGCGGACACACGGTCGGTGCCGGTGCCGTCACAAAAATCATTGAATAACAGGCCAGTAGCTCAATTGGCAGAGCAGCGGTCTCCAAAACCGCAGGTTGGGGGTTCGATTCCCTCCTGGCCTGCCACACGCTGAGGCACCTGATGGAAGACACTCGCAGCACATTTCAGACTTGGTTTGACCACGCCAAATGGGCGGTCGGCATCGCGGCGATACTGGCTGCGGTATATGCCAATGCATACATCTACGCCGCCGAGCCGGCGCTGTATCGGGCGCTGGGAATGATCGGCGTGTTCGCCCTGACCGCACTGCTGCTGATGAGCACGGCACAGGGCAAGGCGCTGTGGGCGCTGGCAAGGGGTTCACGGGTTGAGGTGCGCAGGGTTGTCTGGCCGGGGCGCACCGAGACCTTTCAGGTCACGGCGCTGGTGATCGGTGTCACCATTCTGATGGCGCTGATTCTCTGGGGGCTGGATTCGCTGCTGAGCTGGCTGATCTCGCTGTTGCTGGGTTAGAGGAAATGGGTGGGAACAACAAAATGAACTGGTATGCCGTGCAGACGCACACCCGGCGTGAAAAGGCCGCACAGCAGGCCATTGAAAATGAGGTTGCGGCTCTGGGCGGCGTGGACTGGCTGGGCGAAATCATGATCCCGACCGAGCGCGTGGTCGAGATGCGCAGCGGCAAAAAGCGAGAAGTGGAGCGGCAGTTTTTCCCGGGCTACGTCCTGGTCAAGATGGAGTACAACGAGGAGGCCTGGCACCTTCTGAAGCGGGCGCAGTGGGTCATCGGCTGCGTTGCCAGCGGCGGCGGCAAGCCGACCCCGCTCTCCGGCGAGGAAATGGAGCGGATCCACAACCGGATCAATCAGGGCGCCGAAGATCCGCAGCAGGAAATCCTCTATGAAGTGGGTTCCATGGTGCGCGTCATTGACGGGCCGTTCAAGGACTATCAGGGCACAGTTGAGGAGGTGACCCCGGAGCGGGATCGCCTTCACGTTCAGCTGGTCATTTTTGGCCGCAATGTCCCGGTCGAATTGGAATTCAGTCAAGTGGAGCGGGCGTAGATGGCCAAACAAGTCGAGACCTACATCAAGTTGATCGTCCCCGCCGGCGAGGCGTCGCCGAAGCCCCCGGTCGGGGCCGTTCTGGGGCAGAACGGCGTCGACTCCAACGCCTTCTGCAAGGCGTTTAACGCCCAGAGCGAGGGCATGGAGAAGGGCTCTCCGATCCCGACGGTCATTACGGTCTACAGCGATCGCAGCTTCACCTTTGAGATGAAATCCCCGCCGGCCGCCTATCTGCTGAAAAAAGCGGCGGGCATTGACAAGGGCAGCGGCGAGCCGCATGCCAACAAGGTGGGGAGTGTCACCCGAGCGCAGCTGGAAGAGATCGCCCGAACCAAGGACGGCGATCTCACCGCCGCTGATCTGGACGCAGCGGTGCGGACACTGGCTGGGACGGCGCGCAGCGCCGGCATCAAGGTGGAGGGTTAAAGGTGGCGAAATCCAAGCGGTTGCGGGCCATGCACGAGCGCATTGATCCCGAGAAGTCCTACAGCATTGCTCAGATGCTCGAGGTGTTTTCCATCGGTGCATCCAAGCGCTTCAACGAATCGGTGGATGCGGCGGTGCGCCTCGGCATTGACCCGTCCAAATCCGATCAGGTTGTGCGGGGGGCGGTGGTCATGCCGGCGGGCACTGGCAAGAGCGTGCGCGTGGCGGTGTTTGCCGACGGTGATGCAGCCGATGCGGCCGAGCAGTCCGGAGCCGAGCGCATCGGCATGCAGGACCTGGCCGATGAGATCAAATCCGGCGGTTCAATCCCCTACGACGTCATCATTGCCACGCCCAAGGCGATGAGTCTGGTCGGGCAGCTGGGGCAGATTTTGGGCCCCAAAGGGCTCATGCCGAATGCGAATACCGGGACGGTCAACGCCGATGCCGGCCTGGCGGTGCGCAACGCCAAATCGGGTCAGGTGCGCTTTCGCAATGACAAGAACGGCATCATCCACGCCAGTGTCGGTCGGGCTGATTACAGCGCCGATGCACTGAGGGAGAATTTGATCGCACTGTGCAGTGAGTTGAGGCGGCTCAAGCCGGGCGCCGCAAAGGGTGTATACTTGCGCAGCATTTCACTGTCCACGACAATGGGTCCCGGAATGTTACTGGACCTGTCCGAGTTGGGTTCAGCTGCGACTTGATAAAAAACCCGCCTTCCGATGAGGAGGCGGGTTTTTTGTTCATAGGGTTATGTTTTTGGGAATCGAGGAGAGAAAACGGGTCAGTGGCGCTGTTAATTGACGGGAAGAAGAAACAGGTGGAGTTGCTTCACGAATACGCTCGTGATGCCATCTCCGCCGTTGTCGTCGACACCCGGGGCGTTCGGGTGACCGATATCACGCGCGTCCGTGCCGATGCGCGCTCGGCCAATCTGCGGGTGCGCGTGGTCCGAAATACCCTGGCTCGCCGGGCGGTGGTCGGGACTTCCCTGGAGTGTCTGACCGAAGTGCTGAGCGGCCCCTCGATGCTGGTGCTGAGTCGGGATGAGCCGGGAGCCCCGGCAAAACTGAGCCGCAAAGTCAGCGGCGAGATTGAAAACTTCAAGGTGCGCGCGCTGGTTGTCGGCGGGCAGCTCTACGGTGCCGAACACCTCGATGCCATCGCCAACCTGCCCAGCAGGGAAGTTGCCCTGGCACAGCTGCTGGGGACGCTGCAGGCGCCGCTGGGCAAATTGCTGGGAACGCTGCTGGCGGTGCCTGAAAAGTGGGTTCGCACCCTGGCTGCGATCAAAGATGACAAAGATTCTGGGTCGGTCGAATGACCGGCTGTTCTGGATTGGTAGAGACAAGGAGATATTGCCATGGCTTTAAATAAAGAGGAGTTGCTGGACGCCATCGCTGAGCTAAGCGTGATGGAGCTGGTGGATCTGATATCCGCTGCTGAGGAAAAGTTCGGGGTGACTGCGGCGGCCGCTGCGGTTGCGGTTCCGGTGGCGGCAGGCGGAGATGCGGGCACTGCGGAAGAAGAGGTCAAGGACTCGTTTGACGTTCACCTGGCCAGCTTCGGCGACAGCAAAGTCAACGTCATTCGTGTGGTGCGCACCATCACCGGCCTGGGGCTCAAAGAGGCCAAGGACCTGGTCGACGGGGCGCCGACAGTGATCAAGGAAGGCATCAGCAAGGAAGAGGCCGAGGATGTGCTCAAGCAGCTGCAGGAGGCCGGTGCGGAGGTCGAGTTGAAATAGCCCGTTCGTTTCCAATTGATTCACACGAACCTCAGTTAACGGAGAAAGTTTATGGGCATTTCACTGGTTGAAAAGAAGCGCGTTCGCAAGAGCTTTTCGAAGCGTCAGAGCGCCTCGGTCATTCCTGATTTTTTGTCGATCCAGCTGCGCTCTTACGAGAAGTTTCTGCAGAGGGGCATGTCCAACAGCGAGCGCAAGGACATGGGCCTGCACGAAGTGCTGAAGGATATTTTCCCGCTCAACAATCAGAAGGGGACGGTGCTGCTCGAGTACCAGTCATACGACTTTGGCCCGGCGCATTTCGGGGTTGATGAGAGCCTGATGCGCGGGGCGACCTACGCGGCCCCGCTGCGCGTGAAGATGCGCATGGTCTTCAAGGACCGGGAAAACCCCAAAAAGATCAAGGAAACCGTCACAGAGGATGTCTACCTGGGCGATTTTCCGATGATGACCGAGCGCGGCTCTTTTGTGATCAACGGCACCGAGCGCGTCGTGGTCTCGCAGCTGCAGCGCTCGCCCGGGGTGGTGTTCACCCACGTCAAGGGCACTCAGACGGGGGCGGGCAATGCCCTCTACCAGGCGCGCGTCATTCCCTCGCGCGGGGTCTGGCTGGAGTTTGAATTTGACAACAAGGATCTGCTGCACGTCCGTCTGGACCGTCGCCGCAAGATCCCGGTGACCACGCTGCTGCACGCACTCGGCTACACCCGCCAGGACATCTTTGAGCGCTTCTGCACCTCCTATCGCTGCGAGGTCGGGGGCAACCCCGACGTCCTGATGCTGCACATCGATCCATCCGATGATGCGGACGACTCTGACGAGGATGCCTCGGGCGATGTGCTGAACGAGGGCAGAGGGCTGGCCGCCCAGAAGCGTCGCAACCCGGGGGCGAGCCAGGTGGAGGTGCCCGTCGATGAGCTCCTGGGCAGCGTGCTGGCCCGCGATCTGATCGACCAGAAATCCGGCGAAGTCATCGCCGAGTGCAACAGCCGCCTGAGTGAGCACCTGTGCGGGCAGCTGTCCGAGGGCACCGAGCTGCATCTGCTGGATGTCGAAAATGATCCGGTGGCGTCGTGCCTGTCCAACACCATGGAGGTCAAGATCACCGCCGGCACGGATCCGGATATCCCGCCCCAGCCGCACGCCCTGGCCGACTGTCTGCGCTATATCTTTCAGATCATGGATCCCGGCGGCCCCGGCGTCAGCCTGGATGTGGCGCGCAAGCGCTTCCAGGACATGTTCGGCGACTCCGCGCGCTACGACCTCTCGCGTGTCGGGCGCATGAAATTCAACCTGCGCACCGCCAAGTACCGCAATGCGCACGGCCTGCCCGAAAACGAGGATCCCCTGCTGCACGGTGACGACATCATTGCCGTGCTGGGGGTCCTGCTGGATATCTACATGGGCAAGGAGGTCGTGGACGACATCGACAGCCTCGGCAATCGCCGCATCCGCACGGTCGGCGAGCTGGTCGCCGAGCAGTTCCGCAACGGCATGGTGCGGATCGAGCGCGTGGTGCGCGAGCGGCTCGGCAGCATTGACATCGAAAAGCTGAGCATCTCCGACATCATCAACGCCAAGCCCGTCGGCTCGGCGCTGATGGAGTTTTTCGGAGGCTCCCAGCTCTCGCAGTTCATGGATCAGGTCAACCCGCTCTCGGAGATTGCCCACAAGCGTCGGATCTCCGCCCTGGGCGCCAGCGGTTTGACCCGGGATCGGGCCGGCTTTGAGGTGCGCGATGTGCATCCGACGCACTACGGCAAGCTGTGCCCGGTCGAGACGCCCGAAGGCCCCAACATCGGCCTGATCAACAGTCTGGCCTGCTACGCCCGGGTCAACGAATACGGTTTTCTCGAGACGCCCTATCGCAGGGTGGTCGACGGCGTGGTCACCAAGGAGATCGAATACATATCGGGCATTGACGAGTTTCGCTACATCATCGCCCAGGCCAATGCCCAGCAGGACTCCGACGGTCGCCTGCTGCAGGACTTCATCGAGGTGCGCATCGGCAGCGAATTTGCCATGCGCCCGCGCGATCAGGTTCAGTACATGGACGTCGCACCGCAGCAGATCGTCTCGACCTCTGCGGCGCTGATCCCCTTCCTCGAGCACGACGATGCCAACCGCGTGCTGATGGGCGCCAACATGCAGCGCCAGGCGGTCCCGTCCCTGCGCGCCGAAAAGCCGCTGGTCGGCACCGGCATGGAGCGCAAGGTCGCCAGCGACTCGCGCGTCTGCGAGATCGCCAAGCGCCCCGGCGTGGTCGAGACCGCCACCTCGGGACGCATCGTGGTTCGGGTCGACGAGGATGCCATCAGCACCGATGACGGTCATGCGGTGGACATCTACCGCCTGACGAAGTACCAGCGCTCCAACCAGAACACCTGCATCACGCAGCAGCCCATCGTCAAGGAGGGCGACCGCGTCGCCGCCGGGGACATCCTGGCCGACGGCCCCTCGGTGGACATGGGCGAGCTGGCGCTCGGGCAGAACATCCGCATTGCCTTCATGCCCTGGCACGGCTACAACTTTGAGGACTCGATCCTGGTCTCCGAGCGCGTGGCCCGGGACGACCGCTTCACCAACATCCACATTCAGGAGCTGACCTGTTACGCGCGCGAGACCAAGCTGGGTGATGAGGAGATCACTTCCGATCTGCCCAACGTCAGCGACGAGGCGCTGAGCACTCTGGACACCTCCGGCATCGTCTACTACGGAGCTGAGATCAAGGAGGGCGACATCCTGGTCGGCAAGGTCAGCCCCAAGGGCGAGACCGTCCTGTCCCCCGAGGAGCGCCTGCTGCACACGATTTTTGGCGAGAAGGCGGTTGATGTCCGGGACACCTCCCTGCGCGTTCCCAGCGGCATACAGGGCATGGTCATTGACGTGCAGGTGTTCACCCGGGATGAGGAGCAGCGCGATGAGCGTTCCACCGAGATCGAGGCCTCGCAGATCGACGCTCTGCAGAAAGACACCGATGATGAATTGCGCATCATTCGGCAGGCCACCTGGCGGCGCCTGTCCGACCTGCTGATCGGCAAGGTCGTGGCCAAGAGTGCCGGTCTGACCGAGGGGGACGAGCTCACGGCGGAGGCCTGCGCCGCATTCACCGACTCCGACTGGAAGTCCCTGAAGATGAAGAAGGAGGCCGACCACAAAATTCTTGACGAAAGCCGGCGCGTGCTGCGCGAGAGGGAGCGCAACATCAAGGAGGAAGTCGAGGCCAAGATCCAGCGCATCCAGGGCAACGACGTGATGCAGTCGGGCGTCCTCAAGATGGTCAAGGTCTACATCGCATCCAAGCGGCGCATTCAGCCCGGCGACAAGATGGCCGGGCGGCACGGCAACAAGGGCGTTGTCTCGCTGGTGCTCCCCGAGGAGGACATGCCCTTTGACGAGGACGGCAATCCGATTGACATCGTCCTCAATCCGCTGGGCGTGCCCTCGCGCATGAACATCGGCCAGATCTTGGAGACCCACCTGGGCTGGGCCGCAGTGGGTCTGGGACGAAAAATCGAGGAGCTTCTGGCGGGGCGGGAGCGCGAGAAGAAGCTGCGCGATTTTCTCGGCAAGATCTACCGCATCGTCAACGATGACGATGGCGAAATTGCAAGCCTCAGCGACTCGGAACTGCTGGAGCTGGCCGGCAACTACACCGACGGCGTGCCCTTTGCCACCCCGGTCTTCGACGGCGCCGACGAGAAAAAGATCAAGCAGCTGCTGAAGCTGGCGGGGCTGCCCGAGTCGGGACAGACCTGGCTCTACGACGGGCGCACCGGGGAGCGGTTCCACCGCCCGGTAACGGTCGGCTACATGTACATGCTGAAGCTCAACCACCTGGTGGACGACAAGATGCACGCCCGCTCGGTCGGCCCCTACACGCTGATCACGCAGCAGCCCCTGGGCGGCAAGGCTCAGTTCGGCGGCCAGCGTCTCGGCGAGATGGAGGTCTGGGCTCTGGAGGCCTACGGTGCGGCGCACACGCTGCAGGAGATGCTCACGGTCAAGTCCGATGACGTCACCGGCCGCAACGAGATCTACAAGAGCATCGTGCGCGGTGAAAACCGGGTTGAAGCCAGGCTGCCGGAGTCGTTCAACGTTCTGGTCAAGGAAATTCGATCCCTGGGCATCAGCATTGAAGCTGAGACTGAAAATCAATTCACAGGAGAAACCGGCCTATGAGCAAAGACTTTCTCGACGTACTGACACTGCGCCAGCAGCTGGGCAGCGGCATGGATTCCACGCTGCAGTCCCCCGATGCGGTGCTGAAAATCTCGCTGGCCTCGCCCCAGAAGATCCGTTCGTGGTCTCACGGCGAGGTGAAAAAGTCGGAGACCATCAACTACCGCACCTTCAAGCCCGAGCGCGACGGCCTGCAGTGCGCGCGCATTTTCGGGCCGGTCAAGGACTATGAATGCCAGTGCGGCAAGTACAAGCGCGTCAAGCAGCGCGGCAAGGTCTGTGAAAAATGCGGTGTCGAGGTGACCGTCTCGCGCGTGCGCCGGGAGCGCATGGGGCACATCGAGCTGGTCAGCCCGGTGGCGCATATCTGGTTCCTGAAGTCGCTGCCGAGCCGCATCGGGATGCTGCTGAATCTCAACCTCAAGCAGATCGAGAGCGTGCTCTATTTCGACCGCTACATCGTGCTTTCCGGCAGCGGCGATGAGGGGCGCAACTCGGGGGTTCACTACCTCGACGACAACGACGAGCTCGGTGAAGAGATTCGCAAGATGGATCTGCTCACCGACCAGCAGTACCAGGATCTTCAGGATCGCTACCCCAACCAGGAGTTCACCGCCGGCATCGGTGCGGCGGCCATCCGCCAGCTGATCGAGGACATTGACATTGAGAAGGAATGCCGCACCCAGCGCGAGCTGCTCGAGCGCATGCAGGCCGGCGAGACCAAGAGCAAGGCCGGCATGGTCAATCTGCGCAAGCGTCTGCGGCTGCTCGAGGGCATTCGCGACTCCGGGGCCAAGCCCGAGTGGATGATCCTGCAGGTTCTGCCGGTGCTGCCGCCGGACCTGCGCCCGCTGGTCTCGATCGACGGCGGTCGCTTCGCCACCTCGGATCTCAACGATCTCTACCGGCGCGTCATCAACCGCAACAACCGGCTGCGCAGACTGATCGACCAGGGCGCCCCGGAAATGATCATGCGCAACGAGACCCGCATGCTGCAGGAGGCGGTTGACGGCCTGCTCGACAATGGCCGGCGCACGCGCAAGAGCACGGGCTCCAACAAGCGCCCGCTCAAGTCGCTGGCCGACATGATCAAGGGCAAGCACGGGCGCTTTCGCCAGAACCTGCTGGGCAAGCGGGTGGACTACTCGGGCCGCTCGGTCATCGTGGTCGGCCCGACCCTCAAGTTGCACGAGTGCGGCCTGCCCAAGCGCATGGCGCTGGAGCTGTTCAAGCCCTTCGTCCAGGGGCTGCTGGAGCGGCGCGGCTACGCCCCCAGCACGCGCGCTGCCAAGCGGCTGATCGAAGAGGAAAACTCCGATGTCTGGAACATCCTCGAGGAGGTCATCCGCGAACACCCGGTGCTGCTGAACCGCGCCCCGACCCTGCACCGGCTGGGGATTCAGGCATTCGAGCCGGTGCTGATTGAGGGCAAGGCCATCCAGCTGCACCCGCTGGTGTGCCGCGCCTTCAACGCCGACTTTGACGGCGACCAGATGGCGATCCACGTCCCGCTCAGCGTCGAGGCGCAGCTCGAGGCCCGCGTTCTGATGATGTCCTCGAACAACATCCTCTCGCCGGCCAGCGGCGAGCCGATCATCGTCCCCGACAAGGACGTGGTGCTGGGCATCTACTACATGACCCGCGAGAATCTCGGCGCGGTCGGCCAGGGCGGCTGCTACTCCTCGGTTGAAGAGGTGCAGATGGCTTATGACAACCAGATCGTCGACATCCACGCGCGCATTCGCCTCCTGGTGGACGGGGGCATCACGGAGACCACGGTCGGCCGTGCGCTGCTCTACACCATCGTTCCCGAGGGAATGCCCTATTCCAGCATCAACCAGGTGATGCGCTCCCCCGACATCTCGCAGCTGGTCAACGAGTGCTACCGGCGTTTCGGGGTCAAGCAGACGGTGATGTTCTCCGATCAGCTGATGTACATGGGCTTCCACTACGCCACGGTGTCCGGGTGCTCGGTGTGCATCGACGACTTTGCGATCCCGGCCGAGAAGGAGAAGCTCATCGCCGAGGCCGAGGCCGAAGTGCTGCAGCTGGAAAATGATGTCCGCAGCGGCAACGCCACCCCGGGCGAGAAGAAGAACAAGGTCCGCGACCTGTGGCAGAGCGTCAGCGCCAACATCACCCGCTCGGTGATGCGCAACATCGGAACCGAGGTCGTCACGACCGACGATGGCGAGGAGATCGAGCAGCTCTCGTTCAATTCGATCTTCATCTACAGCAACTCGGGCGCGCGGGGCAGCCCCGAGCAGCTGCGCCAGATGGCGGGCTGGCGCGGCCTGATGGCCAAGCCCGACGGCGAGATTATCGAAACCCCGATCACCGCCAGCTTCCGCGACGGGCTGTCCGAGCAGCAGTACTTCATCTCGACCCACGGGGCGCGCAAGGGCCTCACCGACACCGCCCTCAAAACCGCCAACTCGGGCTACCTGACCCGCAAGCTGGTGGACGCCTCGCAGGAGCTGGTGGTGCGCGAGCAGGACTGCGGCACCGAGGCGAACATTACGCTCAAGCCCGTGATCGAGGGCGGCCGGGTCGTTCAGAATCTGGCCAGCCGCGTGCTCGGACGGGTTCTGGCCGAGGACCTGACCGACCCCGAGGATGCCTCAATCGTCGTGCTTGAGAAGGGCACCCTGCTCGGAGAGGCCGAGTGCGAGATCATCAACCAGAAGGCCTTCACTGCGGCGCGCACTTATTCGCCGGTGACCTGTGAGTCGCCCTACGGGGTGTGCGTCAAGTGCTACGGGCGCGATCTGGCCCGCGGGCGGCGCGTCAACATCGGCGAGGCGGTCGGCATCATCGCGGCCCAGTCCATTGGCGAGCCGGGCACGCAGCTGACCATGAGAACCTTCCACTACGGCGGCGCCGCCGGCGGTGTGGCGCGCTCCAACAATGTCGAATGCAGCAGCAGCGGCGTGGTCTCCCTCAACAACATGCGGCTGATTCCGCACCGGGACGCCTGGGTCAGCCTGTCGCGCACCGGGCAGCTCTCCATCATGGATGAGACCGGCCAGGAGATCGAGCGCTACCGCATCCCCTATGGCGCCCTGGTGCGCACCCAGGACGACGAGCGTGTCGAAGCCGGGCAGGAACTGGCGCGCTGGGAGCTTGACACGCGCCCGATTCTGACCGAGTACTCGGGCACCATAGAGTTCGTCGACATGGTTGAGAACGTCAGCTACACCAGCAATATCGACACCAACACCGGCCTGATTCAGATCCGCGTCATTCCGGTGGCGGCACGATCCAAAGAGGGTGAGAAACTCAAGCCCGCACTGGTTGTGCACTACAGGGATGGCGAGCGCCGGGGCGAGCAGCCCTTCGAGCTGCCCGACTCGACCATCGTCCACACGAGTGACGGGGCCAAGGTTGAAATCGGCGATATTCTCGCCTCGGCGCCGACTGCGGTTTCCTCCAACATCGCCGACATTACGGGCGGTTTGCCGCGCGTTCAGGACCTGTTCGAAGCGCGCACCAAGAAGGAAAAGGCTGTTCTGGCTCCGATTTCCGGGACCATATCCTTTGGCAAGGAGACCAAGAGCCGGCGCAAGATCATCATCACCTCGGAGGACGAAAAGGACTCGGAGAACAACCCGCTGACCCGGGAGCTGCTGTTCAAGAAGACCAGCAATGTCTGGGTCTATGAGGGCGAGCGCGTCAATGCCGGCGACGAGCTTTCCGAGGGCGTGGTGGCGGCTGAGGACATCCTGCGCCTCAAGGGCATTGAGGAGATGTGCGCCTACATCGTCAACGAGGTTCAGCAGGTCTACCGCGGCCAGGGCGTGACCATCAACGACAAGCACATCGAGTGCATCGTGCGGCAGATGCTGCGCAAAGTCCGCATCCTCGATTCGGGCGACAGCAACTACATCATCGACGACGTGATCGACCACGCCGTCGTGCTCGAAGCCAACCGTCGCATTGCCCTGAAGGGGGGAGCGCCGATCACCTATGAGCGCATGCTGCAGGGCATTACCTCCAGCGCACTCGGCACCGAGTCCTATCTGTCGGCGGCCTCCTTCCAGGAGACCACGCGCACCCTGACCGAAGCCTCCATCGTCGGCAAGAAGGATCGACTGCGGGGTCTCAAGGAGAACATCATTGTCGGGCGCCTGATTCCGGCGGGAACCGGGCTGGCCAAATCCGAGCTGCAGAAAAGCCTCGGGGATCGCTCGGATCAGATTGATCCCGAAGCGGTCAGGGGCATCGAGGAAAGGCTTGAAATGGCCTTGAAAAACTCCGAAGTGACCGAAGACGAGCGCAACCGTCGCAAAGAGGGATTGATGCTCGAGGAAGACGACGAGGAGTAGTGTTTTCGGGTGCCCAAAAGCCCTGAAAAACCGCTAAAAACCGCTGTTTTCCGGGCTTTTGGCCGGGGCGCTTTGCTACAATGCCGGGACCGCCGATAAGTGCCCTGAAAAGCAATGCTGCAGACTGCTGAGGCGCCGAATCAGGAACAGGGCATCTCCGAGTACGAGGCGCTGTCGCTGGCCGAAGATTTCTATCGCCAGGGCAATGTTCAGCAGGCTGTTCTGATATCCGAACAGATTCTTCACGGTCGCCCCCACTATGCATTTGTCCACGACCTTTTGGCGCGCATCTACCTCTCCTCCGAGCTGCCGCAGATGGCCAGAACGCATTCGAATCAGGCCGTCGCAGGCGACTCGCTCAACCCGAAATTCAAGCACACCCACGTTCAGGTGCTGCGCGACTGCCAGGATTGGCGGCGCGCCGAAAGGGAAGTGCGGGAGCTGGCGCACATGGCGCCGAACTGGGCTGAAACCTGGCTGCTCTACGGCCAGATTCAGTTCAGCCTCGGCGACATCCATACGGCAACCGCCGCCTTCACAGTCGGTCTGGAATTGGATCCGGATCACATCGGCCTGAGGCTGGGATACGGCAAACTCATGATGGACATCGGCCAAAACGAGCTGAGCGAGGAGCACTTCTCCAGGCTGCTGCAGCTGGATTCCGAGCACCTTCCGGCCAACCTGTTCATGCACCTGCTCAGGGCGCGCAAGGGCGAGCGCAAGGAGGCCATCGAGCATATCGCCAAGCTGTATGAAAAGCATCCCGACGACGTCGATGTGATGCTCCACTACGCCAATCTGCTGCGCGAGGAGCAGAATCGCGGCGAGGCCATGACGCTGTATGAGAAGGTCCTGCAGGTGGACGCCTACAACATGGCCGCACTGATGGGCATCGGCCTGGGGCTGAGTGATCTGAGCCATCACAAGCAGGCGAAACACTGGTTTGACCGCGCCCAGCTGGAGGATCCGGATCGCCCCGAGCTGTGGGCCGGCATGGCGGTGGCGCTGTCCGGCATGGGGCAGGTGAGCGAGGCGCTCAACTACAGCCGGCGCGCGGTGCGCATGAATCCCAACTATCCCGACGGGCTCAACAATCTGGGTCTGCTGCTGGTCGAGGCCGACGACCTGTACAACGCGCGCAAGCACTACTACCGCTCGATGGAGGTCAGCCCCACCTATCAGGAGGCGCTGTTCAACATCGGCCTCCTGGACCTCCTGGCCGGAAACCTGGACGACGGCTGGGAGGGGTATGCGATGCGCTGGGAGGCCTCCACCCTCAAGGGGTTCAAGCCGATCTACCCCAGCGAGGAGTGGGACGGCAGGGCCGACCTGTCCGGCAAGGTGCTGCTGCTGTACACCGAGCAGGGTTTTGGCGACTGCCTTCAGTTTGTGCGCTACGCCGACATGGTTCAGGAGCGCTACCCATCGGTGAAGATCGTCATGCACTGCCAGCCCGAGCTGGTCGAGACCTTTGAGACCGTGAAGAGTCTCAACCTGGTGCTGGCCAAGGATTTGGCCGCCCCGCCGGCGGAGCACGGCAAGAGCATTCCCCGCATTGACTATCACCAGGCGCTGCTGACGCTGCCGCAGCTGATGAGGACGCGCCTCAGGAATGTGCCCATCGACATCCCCTACATCCACACGCGCCCCGATTACGAGGTCGAGCTGCCCGAAAAAGACAGCGACCTGATGAAGATCGCAGTCACCTGGAGCTCCAACCTGGCCAACATCAAGCTGCTCAAGCGCAACATGCCGTTCACCAATCTGGAGCCGCTGTTCAAAATCGAGGGGGCGCGCTTCTACAACATGCAGCTGAGCGAGCCGCACGCCGAGGGGCAGGCGTTCTTTGACGACGGCCGTCTGATTGATCTCAAGCCGCTGATGGGCAACTTTGCCAACACCGCATCGCTGCTCAAGCAGATTGACCTGGTGGTCTCGGTGGACACGGGCCTGGTGCACCTGTGCGGGGCCATGGGCGTGCCGGTCTGGGTGATGATGCCCTACTCGGCCGACTGGCGCTGGCTCAGCGGCCTGGAGACCAACCAGTGGTATCCGAGCCTTCGGATCATGCGCCAGAGCGTGTCGCACAGCTGGAAGGAAGTGCTGGAGTGGGTCGAGCACGATCTGCGCGCCCGCATCAGGCAGTTTCATGCTGAAAAATCCTAGCCCGCCGCAGTCTCGGCCCGAGCCCGAGCTGGAGCAGCAGGATTTCATCCGGCATCCGCTCTGGGTTGCGCTGCTGTTTCTGACCCTGGGCCTGTGCCTCTACGCCATGATTTCGCTGGGCAGCTACGACTCCCAAGATTCCGGCGTATTCAAAATCGTCAATGACCAGGACCAGGTGAGCAACTGGGGCGGTGCGCTGGGCGCCATGCTGGCCGACTTTCTGCTGACGATCTTCGGCTATCCGGTGTTCATCCTGCCGCTCTGGCTGGTGCTGACCGGGCTGAACGCCTACCGGGAGCGGGGCGTCGGCGGCTTCAGGCCGGCGGTGGTTTCCCTGCGCTTCGGCTCGCTGGTGGTGCTCATGCTGGTGACCTGCGCACTGGCCGCGGTCTACTGGAAGGCCAACTGGTGGAAACTTCCCGGCGACGGCGGCGGCTGGCTGGGCAAGTCAATCAGCGGTGCCGCCCAACCCTGGATCGGCGGCATCGGCTTCACCCTGCTGTGCTGCGCACTGGGACTGGGCGTTGTGCCTGGAGCGTTCGGGGTCAGCTGGCTGGTCATCCTGGACCGGATCGGCGCCGGATGCCTCTGGACGGTGGGCGCCGGAATCGACATGGTCAGGGGGCTGTGGCTGCTGATCTCGGCGCTCCGGGAGCGCCTGCGGCGCCCGGCTCCGGTCGAGGCGCCCGAGCAACAGACCTTGACCGCCCCGCAGCTGTCCGGGCCCGCCCCGGTTGCGCGCACCCCGCAGGGTCAGGAGGAGGTCGCCGGGGGCGAAGTCATCGAGGCCGAACCCGACCCAGCCTCCGAGCCCGAGGGCTCGACCGGTCTGAAGCCCGTCGCCGATGTCGTCCCCCGCCGCAGCCGGGAGCGCCCCTCGCTCGGGCTGCTCAACGAGCGCCCCGACACCAGCGAGAACGAGGCGGCGCAGATCACCGAGCGCAACCAGATGGCGGCCATGCTCGAGGAGCACCTGGCCAACTTCGGCGTCAGGGACTGCGAAGTGATCAACTGCGTTAAGGGGCCGGTCGTCAGCCGCTTCGAGCTGGAGCTGCCCCCCGGAACCAAGGCGAGCCGCATCGCCACCCTGTCGACGGATCTGGCGCGCTCGCTCATGGTGCCCAGCGTGCGGGTTCAGGAGATCATCCCGGGCAAGTCCTGCGTCGGCGTTGAGATCCCCAACAAGGAGCGGCAGGCGGTCTACCTCAAGGACCTGCTCGACTCCGACACCTTTGCCAAGCAGAACTCGCCGCTGTCGCTGGTGCTGGGCCAGGACATCTCCGGGGCGGCGGTGGTGATCGACCTGATGCGCATGCCGCACCTTCTGGTGGCGGGCACCACGGGGTCGGGCAAATCCGTCGGGCTCAACGCCATGCTGATGAGCCTGCTCTACAAATCCTCTCCCGAGGATGTCAAGCTGATCATGATCGACCCCAAGATGCTCGAGCTGTCGCTCTACAAGGACATCCCGCACCTGCTGACCCCCGTGATCACCGATGTCGGCAAGGCCATCAATGCCCTGCGCTGGTGCGTCGAGGAGATGGAGCGGCGCTATGCCCTGCTGGCGGCACTGCAGGAGCGCAACCTTGAGGGCTACAACGCCAAGATGCTCCGGGCCAACAACCCTGAGACCCCGCCGCTGCCCATCATCGTGGTGATCATCGATGAGTTCGCCGACATGATGATGGCGCTGCAGAGCAGCAGCAAAAAGGCCGAGGAGCTGATCGCCCGGCTGGCGCAGAAATCGCGCGCCGCCGGCATTCACCTGATCCTGGCGACCCAGCGCCCCTCGGCCGACGTCATCACCGGACTGATCAAGAGCAACATCCCCGCCCGCCTGGCCTACCAGGTTTCATCCAGCGTCGACTCGCGCGTCATCCTGGACCGCAACGGCGCCGAGCAGCTGCTGGGCTATGGCGACGGGCTGTTCATTCCGCCGGGGACCTCGACATCGCTGCGGGTGCACGGCGCCTTTGTCAGCAATGACGAGGTCAACAAGGTCGCCCGGTTCTGGCGTAGCCAGGGCAAGCCCGAGTACATCGGCGACATTGTCGAGGGCGACCCGACGCAGGGCCACATTCCCGGACTGACGCTCGAGGAGGGCGATGAGGCGGCGGACGAGGACCGGCTCTACCCGGATGCGGTCGAATATGTCAGGCGCACGCGCAAGGCCTCGATCTCCTCGGTGCAGCGACAGTTTAAGATTGGCTATAACCGCGCCGCGCGCCTGGTCGAAAGCATGGAACGGCACGGCATCGTGTCGGCCCAGGGAGACATGGGTGTGCGTCAGGTCATCGCCCCGCCGCTGGGCGGTGGCGCTGGAAGTGATCAAGAGACAGGGGGTGAATCATGAGTTCGAAATTACTGCCTTTATGCCTTGCCGCCGTGCTGCTGTGCGCACCGCATGTCGGGGCACAGCCGGTCGAGGAAGTCGAGGAGGAGCCGGCCGATGAGGCGCTGCGCGAGATCCTGAAGCCCTACAAGTCCTTCAATGCGGAATTGCACCGCCGGCTGCCCTCCGGCGATCTGGTGGTCTCCAAGCTGTGGTTCAAGGGGCCGGAGAAATATCGCCTGGAGCTGGACGACGGCACCATCATCACCGGCGACGCCAAGCGGCGCGTCATCTACGAGCCCGACATCGCCCAGGCGGTCTACGACTCCCCTGACAACGACCTCGAGCAGCTGCCGCTGATGGTGTTCGGCAAGCGCGCCAGAGAGGCGCGGGACATCGCCATTTCGCGCCTGCCGGGCGAGGTGCAGGGCTATGGCTTCGCCAAAATGGGGGAGGCCGAACCCTTCCTGAAGCTGTTTTTTGAGAACGACATCCCGAGCGCCCTCGAGTGGATCGATCTGATGGGCAACCAGACGCGCCTTGAGATCGCCTCCATCACCGTCGATTCCTACTCCAACAAGCTGTTCCGCCAGAGCCCGCCCCCCGGCACGCAGATTCTGCGCCTGGATCAGCCCCGATGATCTGGCTGGCAGTGGCCGGCGGCGGGGCCATCGGGTCGCTGCTGCGCTACGGCCTGGTTGTGCTGACGGCGCCGCTGGGCGCACCGCAGTGGGTCATTCTGCTGATCAATGCCGCCGGCTCCCTGGCCATCGGCGCGCTCTGGGGTCTGGCCGACCGGATGTCCCTGGACGCCGTCCTGCGCGACGGCGTGGCTGTCGGAGTGCTCGGCTCCTTCACGACGATGTCGGCCTTTGCCTGGGATGCGTTTCGCTGGCTGCAGGCCGGCGCCTGGCTGCAGGCGGGGCTCTACATTGTCGCCACGCTCATGCTCTGCACCGCCCTGGCCGGGCTGGGCTATGTCTGGATGCGCGCATGATCGATCTCAGGCTGCTGCGCGAGGACCCCGAGGGCGTGGCGGCGCACCTGAAACGGCGCGGCTACATCCTGGACATCGAGTGCCTGCTGGCCTGCGACCGGGAGCTGCGCGCCCTGGAGACCGACAAGCAGGAGCGCGCCGCCGAGCGCAACAGCCTCTCCAGGAAAATCGGCGAGCAGAAGCGCCAGGGCGGCGACGCCGCCGAACTCCTCGCCGAGGTCGAGCGGCTGGACCGGGTCAACACGAGCGCCGCCGAGCGGCTCGGGGCGCTCACCGGGGAGCGCCGGGCGCTCCTGGACGACATTCCCAACCTGCCCGCCGACGAAGCCCCCGAGGGTGCGGACGAGTCGGCCAACGTCGAGGTCGAGCGCTGGGGCGAGATTCCCGAATTTGATTTCGAGCCCAGGGATCACATCGACCTGGGCACCCCGCTGGGGCTGGACCTGGCCTCGGCCTCGGCCATGTCCGGTGCGCGCTTCAGCGTGATGTGGGGGGCGCTGGCGCAGCTGCACAGGGCCCTGATCCAGCACATGATCGCCCTGCACACCGGCAGGCACGGCTACACCGAGGTCTACGTCCCCAGCATCGTCTCGAGCGCCGCGCTCTACGGCAGTGGCAAGCTCCCCAAATTTGCCGAGGACCTGTTTCGCCTGCACGAGCGCGACCTGTACCTGATACCGACGGCGGAGGTGGCGCTGGCGCACATCGGGGCCGATCGCATCTTTGCCGAGGGGGAGCTGCCGCTGAAGATGGTCTCGCACACCCCCTGCTACCGCAGCGAGGCCGGCAGCTACGGACGCGACACGCGCGGCGTGATTCGCCAGCACCAGTTTGAAAAGGTCGAGCTGGTGCAGTGGGTTCGCGCCGATGAGAGCGCCCAGGCTCTGGACGAGCTGCGCGGCCATGCCGAGGCGGTGCTGCGCTCGCTGGAGCTGCCCTACCGCGTCGTCGAGCTGTGCTGCGGCGATCTGGGCACCTCGGCGGCGCGCACTTTCGATCTGGAGGTCTGGATGCCCGGGCAGAGCGCCTATCGCGAGATCTCATCCTGCAGCAACTGCACCGACTTCCAGGCGCGCCGGCTTCGGGCGCGCCGCCGGGGCGATTCAGGAACCGAGCTGCTGCACAGCCTGAACGGCTCGGGGCTTGCGGTCGGGCGCACGCTGGTGGCGCTGATCGAGAACGGCCAGCGCACCGACGGCAGCGTCAGCATCCCGGAGGCACTGCGCCCCTGGATGGACGGTCGGGAGCTGCTGGAGCCCGAGGGGCCGGGCGACTAGCTAACTAGTCGTCGCTGTTGAAGCCCAGCAGCATCAGCAGCGAGGTGAACAGGTTGTAGACCGCAACGAACAGCATCACGGTGGCCCTGATGTAGTTGGTCTCGCCGCCCCGCACGATGACGTTGGTGTACCAGGCGATGATCCCCGATGAGAGCAGCATGAAGGCCGCCGCTATCGCACTCTGCAGGGCGGGGATCTCGAGGAAGAACACGTTGACCAGTCCGGTGACGAAGGCCACCAGCACGCCCACCATCAGAAACGGCCCCATCGAGCTGAGATCCCGCTCCGGGTTGCGCCCGAACGCCGAGGTCAGCAGGAAGATGCCGCCGGTGCCGGCCAGTGCGGTCAGAACCGTATCGCTGCCGCCGTTCAGTGCCAGCACGTAGCTCAGCAGCGGTCCGAGGCTGAAGCCGAGCCAGCCGGTCAGCATGAACACCCAGAACAGCCCGATGGCACGGTCCTCGGTGCGCGCGACCACGAACAGCAGGACAAAGTAGACGCCCAGGGTGATCAGCGGGCCGAAGAACACGCCCGTCTCCAGCGCCAGCATCGCCATGGCGGCGGCGAAGAACAGCGTCATGGAAAGCAGCTTCCAGGTCTGCGACAGCGTTCGATTGACCGTCGCCTGATTGACTTCTTCGTAGGTGTGGGTGGAAGGATTCGGCTGGTGCTGATTCATGATGAATTCTCCAAAGTGACCGGAGCGGAGCCGGGGGCAACTTTACACCATTATGAGTATCGCCCACAGACCAAAAAGTTCAGCCGCCGCCCGCCGAACTGTTGCGGGCATGGCTCAGAATCCATAGAATGCGCGCCTACAAAGCTGTTGCCATACATCTTTGGTGTGTAGAAAAGGGCTCTTGTTCAAGAGCCTTTTTTTTGCCCCGAATTTTGCCGGCCTCTCCAGCCCACAGCAGACAGACTGAGACCAAGCCATGCTTGAACAACGCCTTCAGCAGCTCATGACCCCGACGGTCGAGGCCATGGGCTATGAGCTCTGGGGCATCGAGCACTTTTCCGGGCAGAGCCTGCTGCGCATCTACATTGACAAGCGGCCCGGCCCGCTGCAGATCAGCGACTGCGAGCGGGTCAGCGATCAGATCAGTGCGCTGCTGGATGTCGAGGATCCGCTGCCGGACAGCTATTCGCTGGAGGTGTCCTCCCCCGGCCTGGACCGGCGGCTGTTTCGCGCCGAGCACTGGCGGCGCTACGTCGGCTCGCAGGTTGCGGTGCGGCTGCACGCGCACAGCTCCGGGCGGCGGCGCTACGAGGGGACCATCGCATCGTTTGAGGGCGACGTGGTCACGCTCGAGCTCCCCGGAGACGAGCGCATTGCTTTTGATCTCAATCAGGTCTACCGGGCTCAGCTGATCTACGACCTGGAGCAGGAGGAGGGTTAAATGGACAACGAACTGGAAATACTTGCCGACATGGTCGCCGCCGAGCGGGACCTGCCGCGCGATTCGGTTGTGCGCGCCATTGAGGACGGGCTTTCCGAGGCGGCGCGCCAGCACTACGGCGGCGATGCGCGCGAGCGCGAGACCGGCATTGAAGTGCGGGTTCGCTTCACCAACGCGCGGCTGACCGAGTATGAAACCTTCCGCGTCTGGACCGTCGTGGCGAGCGAGGAGGAGGTCGAGGACGCCGAGCGCCAGGTCACCGTCGAGCAGGCCCGCAGCGACAACCCCGAGATTCAGATCGGCGAGCAGCTGCGCGAGGATCTCAAGAACATCGGCGACACGCGCATCAGCGCCCGGCGCACCAAGCAGATGTGGATGCGCAAGATCCGCGAGGCGGTCTCCGAGCAGATCGCGCAGCGCTACCGCAACCAGGTCGGCGAGCTGCTCTCCGGCGAGGTCAAGCGCGTCACCGACGAGGTCATCCTGGTCGAGCTCAGCACCGGGGTCGAGGCGCGCCTGCCGCGCTCCAACGCCCTCTCCGGCGACAAGTACAAGATCGGCGACCAGGTCCGCGCAGTGCTCGAGATCATCGACGAAAAATCCTCCGGCCAGCAGCTGCTGCTGACGCGCCAGGGCACGGACATCATCAAGCACCTGTTCCACCTCGAGGTGCCCGAGATCGCCGACGGCACCGTCGAGATCTGCGGCGTGGCCAGGGAGCCGGGGGTGCGCTCCAAGGTTGCCGTGCGCTCGGGCGACGGGCGCGTGGATGCGGTCGGGGCCTGCATCGGCGCCCGCGGCGTGCGCGTCCAGACCGTCACCGACGAGCTGGCCCAGGAGCGCATCGACATCGTCCCGTGGGACGAGAACGTCACCCAGTACGTGATCAACTCCATGTCCCTGCCGCAGACCGCGCGGATCTTTGTCGACGAAAACAGCCGCAGCATGGACATCACCATCGAGGAGCAGGACCTCGGCCACGCCATCGGCAAATACGGCCAGAATGTGCGGCTCTCGAGCGAGCTGTGCGGCTGGAAGCTCAACGTGATGACTGCGGACGAGCTGCGCAGCAAGATGGAGCGCAACCGCCAGGGGCCGCGCGAGCTGTTCATGAAGGGGCTCAACATCGACGACAACATGGCGGACATCCTGTTCAACGAGGGCTTCTACACCCTGGAGGACATCCGCGACACCCCGATCGAGAGTCTGGCCGGCATCGAGGGCATCGGCGCCGACCTGGCCAAGGAGCTGGCCAAGCGCGTGCGCCGCACCCTGGTTCTGATCGCCCGGGGCGATGAAAGCGTCCGCGATCTGATCGGCTCCGCCCCGGCCCAGGAGCTGCTCGATCTCGACAACATGGAGACCGCAACCGCATACGCACTGGCCAAGCACGGCATCTCCACGCTGGAGGATCTGGCCGAGCAGTCGACCTACGACCTGCAGGACCTGGAGCTCGAGGGCTTCAAGGAGTCCATCGCCGACAGCTGGATCATCGCGGCGCGCAGAAAACTGAGCGAGGCGGCGGCTGCGGCCGAGCCTGTCGGGGAGGGCGTGAACTAGGGTGACCCAAGAATCGGACATGACACTCAGGGAGCTGGCCAAGCACCACAAGCTCTCGCTTGAGCAGCTGTGCATAGACGCTGAGGCGGCCGGGTACGGCAACAGCGCCGATTCCGTCATACCCGCAGACGACCTTGAGTTTTTCCTGGAGATCATCGGCGTTGATGCCGCCGAGACTCCCGAGGAGGAGACGACCCTGAGCGCCGACAGGGCGGCGGTTGACCCGGCGCCGATCCCCGATTACGACCCCTACATGCAGGACGACCGCGGCATATCGGTTCAGGTCATGCCCAAGCGCCGGCGCGCAGCCGAAAAGCCCGCCGCAGCCGGCGAGCGCGACGGGGAAGAGCTGGATCCGCTGGACGACTACCAAGGCGAGGACAGCCGCGAGGAGGACCGGGAGTTCTTCATGCCCTCGCCGATCGAGTCCGACCCGGAGCCCGAGCCGGAACCCGAGGAGGAGGAAGACCCCTTCGCCGACGCCGACATGAGCGATCCCGAGGTGCAGCGTCGCTTCGCCCAGTACCGGGAAGCCAGGCGCATCAGGGAGCAGCGCGCCCAGGACGAGGCCGAGCGCAGGGCCAAGGAGGAGGAGCGCGAACGCGAGCGCAGGGAGCGCATCGAGCGCTCCAAGCGCGAGAGCAGCACCATGACTGCGGCGCCCCCGCCATCCGATTCCCGCACGGTGCGCGGACGCCCGAGAGCCGGTGCGACGCGCAGGCGGGGCGAGGGTCATGAGGGCGACGCCAAGCGCCGGCGCACCCAGCGTCAGGCGATGGCCACCAAGCCGGCCCGCGGCGGCGGCAACCGCAAGCGCTACTGGCTCGATGTCGACGAGGACTCGCGCTCGGGACGGCGCCGCCGGCACGATGGGCGGCGTCGCGGCGATGCCCAGAAGCCGCCGCCCCAGCCCGTGGTCCGCAAGGTGCGCATCACCGGCCGCTCGACCGTGGCGCAGATGGCGCACAGCATGTCGATCAAGACCGATGAGGTGATCAAGGTGCTCAGGGGCATCGGGGTCGAGGCCGACATGGACACGGTGCTCGACATCGATACCGCACAGATCCTCGTCGAGGAGCTGGGCCACAAAATCCAGCTGGTGGTCGACCGCCAGATCGAGGACGAGCTTGAGGCATTCGTCGCCGCAAACCAGTTCGACATTCAGCCCAGGCATCCGGTGGTCGCCGTCATGGGCCACGTCGATCACGGCAAGACCTCGCTGCTGGACTACATTCGCAACTCCCGCGTGGCGGCGGGCGAGGCCGGCGGCATCACCCAGCACATCGGCGCCTACCGGGCCGAGACCGCAAAGGGGCCGATCACCTTCCTCGACACGCCCGGCCACGAGGCCTTCAGCGCGATGCGCGCGCGCGGCGCCTCGAGCACCGACGTCGTCATTCTCGTGGTCGCCGCCGATGACGGGGTGCGCCCGCAGACCGAGGAGGCGCTGCGCCACATCAAGACGGCGGAGACGCCGATGGTGGTGGTGCTCAACAAGATGGACCTTGAGAATGCCAACCCCGACCGGGTGCGGCGCGAGCTGTCCAACTACGGCGTGCTCTCCGAGCAGTGGGGCGGCGAGGTGCAGTTCGTCGAGGTGTCGGCGGCCACGGGGCAGGGCATCGATACCCTGCTCGATGCGATCATGGTGCAGGCCGAGCTGCTCGAGCTGAAGGCCCCGGTTAAGGGCGTCGCCCAGGGGGTGGTGGTGGAATCGCGCATCGACCGGGGCAAGGGGGTGGTCTCGACCCTGCTGGTGCAGAGCGGCTGCCTGAAAACGGGCAACGTGCTGGTCTGCGGCAGCACCTACGGCAAGGTGCGCTCGCTGGAGAACGAGAACGGTGCGCGCATCAGGTCGGCGCTGCCCGGGACCGCGGTCGAGGTTCAGGGGCTGGGCGACTTTGTCGACGCCGGGCTGATCTTCAACGCACTGGACAGCGAAAAGCAGGCGCGCCGCATCGCCGAGCACAGGGCCGAGCTGGAGCAGGAAGTCCAGGCCGCCGCCCTTGAGGCCGACACCGGCGCCACCGACGAGGAATTCTTCACCCAGATAAGCAGCGCCGGCGAGCTCAACATCGTGTTCAAGTCGGACACCAAGGGCACCGCCGAGGCGGTGGAGCGCGAGCTCGAAAAGCTGGGCAATGACGAGATCAAGGTCAAGGTGGTCGCCTCGGGTGTCGGCGGCCTCACCAAGGCCGATGTCCACCTGGCGCAGAACGCATCGGCGCTGATGGTCGGCTTCCACGTCCGCGCCGAGCCGGATGCCGCAGCGCTGGCCGAGCAGTCCGGGATTTCGCTGCGCTACTACAGCGTCATCTACGCCCTGACCGAGGACATCAAGGGGCTGATGAGCGGCATGCTGGCGCCGAGATACGAGGAGAACATTCTCGGCACGGCCGAGGTGCGCGACATCTTCAATTCGCCGCGCTACGGCAAGGTCGCCGGCTGCATGGTCATCGACGGGACGGTGCTGCGCAACCAGCCGATCCGCGTGCTGCGCGACAACGTGGTGATCTACGAGGGGGTCCTGGAGTCGCTGCGCCACTTCCAGGAGGACGTCAACGAGATCCGCTTCGGCACCGAGTGCGGCATTGCGGTCAAGGACTACGAAGACGTCGGCGTCGGCGACCGGATCGAAGTCTTCGAGCGCAAGCAGCTGGCGCGCACACTCTAAGTGGCCGGCTCCGGAGTGCGCGAGCATCGCGCCGCCGAAAACATCCTGAGATCGCTGGCGCAGATCCTGCGCAGCAGGGTGCGCGACCCCAGGCTGCGCGGCATCACGCTGACCAGCGCCCGCATCAGCACAGACCTCTACTGGGTCGACATCCACTTCGCCGCCGACCCCGGCGGGGTCGCACCCGCCGAAGCGCTGCGCAGCCTGGAGCGCAGCCGCGGTTTTCTGCGCAGCGAGCTGGCCAAGACCTGGGGCGGGATGCGGGTTCCCGACCTGCGCTTTCACCTCGACGAGAGCTGGGACGAGGCGCGGCGCATTGACGAGCTGCTGCGGCAGGGCGGGGGGTCGGATTCATCGGATGCGGACGCCGGGCGTTCGGAATAACTGATGGTGCGGCACGAACTGATTGACACCGCCGGCGTGCTGCTGCTCGACAAACCCGTGCAGCTCACCTCCAACCGCGCCCTGCAGCGCGTCCGGGGCATCTACGGGCGGCCCAAGGCGGGGCACACCGGCACTCTCGACCCCCTCGCCAGCGGGCTGCTGCCGCTGTGCCTGGGCGAGATGACCAAATTCTCCCCCTGGCTGGTGGCGACGCAGAAGACCTACCGCGCCTCGATCCTGCTGGGCAGGCAGACCGACACCGACGATGTCGACGGCGAAGTCATCGCCTCATGCGAGCTGCCGGCCGACCTCGACATCGAAACCGTCGAGGCGCTGCTGCCCGAGTTCTGCGGCTCGATCCGGCAGACCCCGCCGCTCTACTCGGCGCTGCACCAGGGCGGCGAGCGTCTCTACCGGCGCGCCCGCCGCGGCGAGGCGCCCGAGGTGCCCGCGCGCCAGGTTGAGATCGAGTCGATCCGCGCGCTCGGGCTTGAAGGCTCCACGCTGCGCATCGAGGTGCGCTGCGGCAAGGGCACCTACATCCGCTCGCTGGCGCGCGACATCGGCGCGGCGCTCGGCTGCGGCGGGTGCATTGCCGAGCTGCGCCGTGCGGCGGTCGGCGCCATGCGGGTCGATGCCGCGCACACCTTGGAACACCTGCAGTCGCTGCGCGATGCCGCCGACATCGATGCCCTGGAGGATGCCGTCATCCCGATCGAGACCGCGCTGGGACACCTGCCCGCACTGCAATTCGACGCCGAGCAGGCCGGCCTGCTGCTGCGGGGCGTCCGTCTTGCGGTGGAGGGCGAACCCCTCGAATGCTCCGGAGCGCACCAGCTCATTGGACCGGAGGGATTTATCGGCATCGGCTGCGTCGAAATCGATGAGGGTGCATGTATAATTGCGCCCCGCCGGATGTGCGCATCCGCGGTTCCCCAGTTAAAAGCGGCAGCGAAGGGCGGTCGTGCTGAGGACGCACCACGATAGGATTTTGAGAATATGGCGCTGGACCGGCAGACCAAAGCGGCGATTGTTAGGCAATACGGCCAATCGGAAAAAGACACCGGGCGCACCGAGGTCCAGATCGCCCTGCTAACCGAAGACATCAACACCCTGCAGGGGCATTTCAAGGCCTACAGCAAGGACCGCTTTTCGCGTCGCGGTCTGCTGCACAAGGTCAACCGCCGTCGCCGGCTCCTGAACTATCTCAACAAGCGCGATCCGGAGCGCTACCGGGCGATCATCAAGTCGCTCGGGCTGCGCCGCTAGTCAACCTGGCTGGTAAGGACGCAACCCTGAAACCATCTCGCACAGAGAAAATCAACCGAATACGCAAGGAAGGAATCAACCATGTTTGAAACTCACACACAGACCTTTAACTACGGCAATACCGAGGTGACGCTGGAGACGGGGCGCATCGCCCGGCAGGCGGACGGAGCGGTATTTGTCACCATGGGAGGAACCCAGGTTCTGGTCACCGCAGTCGGCAACCGCGAGGCGCGCCCCGGCCAGAGCTTCTTCCCGCTCACCGTCAACTACCAGGAGAAGACCTACGCCGCCGGACGCATCCCGGGCGGCTACTTCCGCAGGGAGGGGCGCCCGACCGAGGCCGAGACCCTGATCTCCCGCCTGATCGACCGCCCGATTCGCCCGCTGTTCCCGAAGGGCTTCATGAACGAGATTCAGGTCATTGCCACGGTGATGTCCTACGACGGCGAAAACGAACCCGATGTCATCGCCATGCTGGGCGCCTCGGCCGCCCTGGCGCTCTCCGGCATTCCCTTCAGCGGGCCGATCGGCTGTGCCCGCGTCGGCTTCATCGACAACCACTACGTGCTCAACCCGAGCCCGCTGCAGCTGCAGAACTCGGCGCTCGACATGGTGGTCGCCGGAACCGATCAGGCGCTGCTGATGGTCGAGTCGCAGGCCCAGCGCCTCACCGACGATCAGATGCTGGGTGCGCTGCTCTTCGGCCACGCCGAAATGCAGACGGCGATACAGGCCATCAAGTCCCTGGCCGAGGCCGCCGGCAAGCCGCGCTGGGACTGGAACGCCCCCGAGACCGACGCCGCCCTCGTCGAGGCGCTGAAGTCCGGCTTTGGCGAGCAGATCGCCTCGGCCTACAACATTCAGGCCAAGGCCGAGCGCTACGAGCGCCTGGGCTCCCTGCGCGATGCGGCCGTGGCACAGCTGGGGTCGTCCGACGGCGGCGAGGGATTCAGCGCCGACGACATCTCGGGCGGCTTCAAGAGCCTCGAGAAATCGGTCGTGCGCGAGCGCATCCTCGACGGCGCCGCGCGCATTGACGGGCGCGGGCACGACGAAGTGCGCGACCTCGACATCCAGATCGGCGTGCTCGACCAGGCGCACGGCTCGGCGCTGTTCACGCGCGGCGAGACCCAGGCTGTGGTGGCGGTCACGCTGGGCGGTGATCGCGACGCCCAGAACGTCGAGACCCTGGGCGGGCCGATGCGCGACTCCTTCATGCTGCACTACAACTTCCCGCCCTACAGCGTCGGCGAGACCGGTCGCATGGGCGGCACCTCCCGGCGCGAGACCGGCCACGGCCGGCTGGCACGGCGCGGCATTGCCGCCGTGCTGCCGAGGGGCGACCAGTTCCCCTATGTGGTGCGCGTGGTCTCCGAGATCACCGAGTCGAACGGCTCGAGCTCCATGGCCAGCGTCTGCGGCACCAGCCTGGCGCTGATGCACGCCGGCGTCCCGACGGCGGCGCCGGTCGCCGGGGTCGCCATGGGCCTGGTCAAGGAGGGCGATCGCACCGCCGTGCTGACCGACATCCTCGGCGACGAGGACCACCTCGGCGACATGGACTTCAAAGTCGCCGGCACCGCCGAGGGCATCACCGCCCTGCAGATGGACATCAAGATCGAGGGCATTGACGAGGACATCATGGAGCGCGCCATCGGCCAGGCGCGCGCCGCAATCCTGCACATCCTCGGCGCCATGAACGCCGTCATCGACAGGCCCAACGAGGAGCTTTCGGAATACGCACCCAAGCACCACTCCATCGTCATCGACCGCGACAAAGTCCGCGACGTCATCGGCAAGGGCGGCTCGACCATCCGCTCCATCGTCGAGGAGAGCGGCGCCAACGTCGACATCGAGGACGACGGCACCATCAACATCTTCGCCGCCTCCAGCGAGAGCCGCGACATCGTCATCCGCCGCATCCGCGAGCTCACCTCCGAGCCCGAGGTCGGCACCATCTACCAGGGCACGGTCGAGAACATCACCGACTTCGGCGCCTTCGTCAACATCATGCCGGGGCGCGACGGCCTGGTGCACATCTCGCAGATCGCCGAGGAGCGCGTCAACGACGTCAACGACTACCTCTCCAAGGGTCAGGTGGTCAGGGTCAAGGTTCTCGATGTGGACGCGCGCGGCCGCATCAAGCTGACCATGCTGGGCATCGACGGCTAGCAGCCCGGCCAGGAGTGCGGTGATGGCCACACTGGAGCACCTTCGTCAGCGCAAGCAGCAGGGCGAGCCGCCGTTTGCCTGCCTGACCGCCTACGACGCCACATTTGCCCGGGTCATCGTCGAGTCCGGAGTCGAGGCGCTGCTGGTCGGCGACACCCTCGGCATGGTGGTTCAGGGTCACGCCAGCACGCTGCCGGTGCGCGTCTCCGACATCGTCTACCACCTGCGCGCCGTGGCCCGCAGCAAGGGCGATGCCCTGCTGATCGCCGACATGCCCTTCATGAGCGCCCCCGACACCGCAACCGGCCTGCGCAGCGCCGCCAGGGCGATGCGCGCCGGCGCCGAGTGCGTCAAGTTCGAGGGCGGCGGCGCTCAGATGTGCGAGCTGGTGCGCGCCTGCCGCGTGCAGGGCATTCCGGTCTGCGGCCACCTCGGGCTGAACCCGCAGTCGGTCAACGTCCTCGGCGGCTACTACGTCCAGGGGCGGGACCGCACCGCCGCCGAGGGCATCACCGCCCAGGCGCTCGAGCTGCGGCAGGCCGGGGCGCAGATGCTGATCCTCGAGTGCGTCCCCGCCGATCTGGCCGGCGGCATCGCCTCCGAGCTGGACATCCCGGTGGTCGGCATCGGCGCCGGCAGCCGGGTCGACGGCCAGATCCTGGTCCTGCACGACCTGATCGGGATCACCGAAAAGCCGCCCCGCTTTGCGCGCGACTTCCTCGCCGGGGCCGACGGCATCGGCGACGCCGTGCGGCGCTACGTCCAGGCCGTCCGCGAGCGGGAGTTTCCCGCCGCCGAGCACTCCTTCTCATAGGCTCGCCGGCGGGGGCGCACAGTGCAGGTGGTCGCCGACCGCAACGCGCTGCACCGGCTGCTCGCCGAGGTGCGCAGCTCGGGGCGCCGCATCGCCCTCGTTGCGACCATGGGATCGCTGCACCGGGGGCATCTCTCGCTGGTGCACCGTGCCGCCGAGTGCGCCGACTTCGTCCTGACCAGCATCTACGTCAACCCGATGCAGTTCGCCGCGGGCGAGGACCTGGCCGAGTACCCGCGCAGCCTCGACGCCGACCTCGAGGCGCTGGGCGAAACCCCCTGCGATGCGGTATTCACCCCCGACGACGCCACCATGTATCCCAGCGAAGGCCGCACCCGAATCGAGGTCCCGCTGCTGGCCGAGCGCTTCTGCGGCGCCGACCGGCCGCTGTTCTTCCCGGGGATCTGCCAGGTGGTGGTGCGGCTGTTCAACCTGATCCGCCCCGATGCGGCGGTGTTCGGGTGCAAGGACCTGCAGCAGCTGAGGATCATCGAGCAGCTCTGCACCGACCTGGCCTTTCCGATTGAGATCATCGCCGCCCCGACCGTGCGCGAGGCCGACGGGCTGGCCATGAGCTCGCGCAACGCCTACCTGAGCGATTTCGAGCGCGAGCGGGCGCCGATGCTCTACCGCACCCTGAAGGAGTGCACCGAGCAGATCCAGTCCGGCCGCCCGCTTCGGCAGGTGCTGGACACGGCCTCGGCCGACCTGGGCGTGCAGGGGTTTTCGGTGCGCTATCTGGGGGCGGCGCGCTGGGACGACCTGCGGGAGCCGTCCCCCGGCGACGCTCCGGTGGCGCTGCTGGCCTGTGCTGTTCTGGGGCAGACTCGGCTGATCGACAACATCGTTGTGGAGGCAGGTCTGCCGCACTGATAGAATGCCGCCGCTGCGCGGGCAGGGAGAGGGTCGCAATGGCCGATAAAAAAGCATATAGAACCGAAACCGACAGCCTGGGACCGGTGCAGGTTCCGAAGGACGCCCACTACGGTGCGCAGACGCAGCGCGCCGTCGACAACTTCCCCGTCAGCGGACTGCCCATGCCGCGCCCCTTCATCTCCGCACTCGGCTACATCAAGGGCGCCGCCGCCGCGGTCAACGCCGAGCTGGGGCTGCTCGACAGGGGGCGCGCATCGGCCATTGCCAAGGCCGCCGCCGAGGTCGCCGCCGGAGTGCACGATGCGCACTTTCCGGTGGACGTCTTCCAGACCGGCTCTGGCACCAGCTCGAACATGAACGCCAACGAGGTCATCGCCTCGCTCGCCTCAAAACCCAAGCGGCTGGTGCATCCCAACGACCACGTCAACATGGGACAGTCGAGCAACGACACCGTCCCGACCGCCATCCTGCTGTCGGCGGCCATCGTCCTGGAGCGCCGGCTGCTGCCCGAACTTGATCATCTGATCCGCAGCATCGCCAGGCGCACCGCCCGCACCGACGTCGCCAAGGCGGTCAAGACCGGCCGCACCCACCTGATGGACGCCATGCCGCTGACCCTGAAGCAGGAGATGGACACCTGGAGCGCCCACCTGCGGCAGGTGCGCGGGCACCTCATCGCGTGTCGCACCGACCTGCACGCCCTGCCGCAGGGCGCCACCGCCATCGGCACCGGCATCAACGCCCACCCGAAATTTTCGGGGCTGATCGCCAGGCGCATATCCAAGGCCGTGCGCGAGGCCGAGGGCATCCGGCTCAAGCTGCAGCCGATGGACTCGCTGTTCGCCGGGCTGGCCATTCCCGAGGGGGCGGTGCAGCTGTCCAGCCAGCTGCGCGCGCTGGCCATTGCGCTGCTGAAGATCTCCAACGACCTGCGCTGGATGAACAGCGGCCCGCTCGCCGGCCTGGGCGAGATCGAAATGCAGGCCCTGCAGCCCGGCAGCAGCATCATGCCCGGCAAGGTCAACCCCGTCATCCCCGAGTCGGTCGGCATGGTCTGCGCCCAGGTGCTGGGCAACGACGCCACCATTGCCTTCGCCGCCCAGTCCGGCAACTTCCAGCTCAACGTCATGCTGCCGGTCATCGCCCACAACCTGCTGCAGAGTCTGGAGATCTCCGCCGGCGCCATGCGCATCCTGGCGGACAGCGGCATCAAGACCTTCAAGGTGCGCGCCGACTCGCTCGCCGGTGCGCTCGAGCGCAACCCGATCTTGGTCACCGCCCTGAACGCCATCATCGGCTACCCCAAGGCCGCCGAGATCGCCAAGCAGGCCTACAGCGAGGGCCGCCCCATCGTCGACGTCGCCGCCGAGCGCACCGACCTGTCGATGGCCGAGCTCAGGCGCCTGCTCGACCCCAACCGACTGACGCAGGGCGGCATCGTTGACTGAACCGCTCGTCGACCAGAAATGCGTGGCCTGCCGCCCCGACGCCGAGCGCGCCAGCGACGCACAGTGCATCGAGTGGGGCGAGCAGATCCCCGACTGGCAGCGCATCGAGGTCGACGGCATCGCGCGCCTTGAGCGCATCTTTCTGCTCGACGGCTACGGCGCCGCGGTGCAGCTGACCGACCGCATCGCCGAGCTCGCCGAGGAGCTCGACCACCACCCTGCCATCCTGCTGGAATGGGGCAAGGTGACGGTGCAGTGGTGGACACACAAAATCGGCGGCCTGCATAAAAACGATTTCATCGCCGCCGCCCGGACTGACTTGCTGGCACAGGCCGGTTGAAGGGAGCGAGTGTCTGGTACCCAGGCGAGTTACCTCTGGTTTGACTACGAAACCACCGGCATCGACATTGCCCACGACCGCATCGTCGAATACGGCGCCCAGCGCACCGATGCGGCGCTCAACCCCATCGGCGCACCCATTCGGCTGCGCTGCCGGCTGAACCCCGACCACCTCCCCAGCGTCCACTCGACCCAGGTGCACGGCATCGGCCCGCTGGATCAGAACCGCAGCGGCCAGGCCGAGTACGACTTTGCCTGCGCCATCCACGACCACACCAGCCAGAGCGGCACCTGCAACATCGGCTACAACAACTACCGCTTCGACGACCACTTCATGCGCCACCTGTTCTACCGCAACCTGCTGCCGCCGTATGACTTTCACACCCGCAACGAGTGCAGCCGCTGGGACTTTCAGGAGGTCGCCCGGGCGGCGCGCGCCCTGTCGCCCCAGGGCATGCAGTGGCCCGACTACGAGGACGGGCGGCCCTGCTACCGGCTCGCCGACATCGCCGCCGCCAACGGCATCGCCGCCGATGCCCACGATGCCCTTGACGATGCCCGCACCACGCTCGAGCTGGCCCGGCTGCTGCACCGCAACTCCCCGAAGTTCTGGGACTGGTGCAGCCGGCACCGCCTGCCCGGGTCGCTCAGCGTCCAGCTGCTCGAGCCCATGGTCTGGGTCTCGGCCAGGCTGCCGAAGCAGCATCTGTGCTGCTCGCTGGTGCTGCCGCTGCAGGAATCCCTGCGGGGGCCGCGCGGCTGGGTGCTGGCGCACCTCGACGAGGGCGCCGACGTGCTGCTGCAGCGCCCCAGCCTGGAGGAGATGAAGCAGCTGCGCCACGACGGTGCCCTGCCGCTCTCTCAGGTGCGCGCCAACCAGAGCCCGATGCTCTTCCCCCTCAGCGCCCTGACCGATGCGCGCAGCGAGCGGCTCGGCATCGACATCGCCGCCCAGCGGCACCTCGGCGAGGAGCTCATCCGGGGCGCCTCGCTGCGCAACCACCTGCTCTCGCACTTCGCCATGCTGCTCGACGACGACGAGGCTGCGCGCAACGCCCGGGACGACACCGACGACAGCGGCCATGCCGACCCCGACGGGCGCCTGTATCAGCGCGGCTTCCCCTCGCGCGCCGACCAGAAGCGGCTCGGCCGGCTGCGGCAGCTGCCGCTCGACGACTGGCTCGCCGAGCGCACCACCTTTGACGATGCGGACTACTTCGACCAGCTGCTCAACGTCCTCGGGCGCAACCGCCCCGACCTGCTGTCCGAGCCGCAGTGGCAGGTCTGGCACCGGCGCATCTGCGCGCGCATCAAGGGCGGCCCCGGGCGCACGCTGGCCGACTTCGAGCGCGAGCTCGCCGAAGCCGGCGACGACATCGACGAGCGGCTGCGCGGCGAGCTCACCGCCTGGCGCGACGCCGTCCTCGAGTGGATGAGCCTCGCCAAGCCGCCGTCCGCCCACCCCGAATGACCTGAAAAATCCCTGAAAAATCCCTGAAAAAAACTCCGAAACAGCCCCGCCGTCTTGCCAGCGGTGTGCTAAGTCGGTAAAGTGCGCCACGTGGCGACGGGCAGAGAGATGGGCAAAGTCGTTGGGGTGGGGCTGACCTTTGACGATGTCCTGCTCAAGCCGCGCTACTCCGAGGTGCTTCCCTCCGAGGCCGTCCTCAACACCCCCCTGACGCGCAACATCCAGCTCAACATCCCGCTGATCTCCGCCGCCATGGACACCGTCACCGAGGCGCGCCTCGCCATCGTCATGGCGCAGCTCGGCGGCATCGGCGTCATCCACAAAAACAACACCCCGCAGCAGCAGGCCGAGGAGGTCGCCAAGGTCAAGAAATTCGAGAGCGGCATCGTCAGGGACCCCGTCACCATCCGCTCCGACCGCAGCGTCGGGGAATTGATCCAGCTCACCGAGCGGCACAACGTCTCCGGCATGCCCGTGGTCGACGACGGCGAACTCAAGGGCATCGTCACCTCCCGCGACTTCCGCTACGAACCCAACATGAGCGCCGAGGTCGCCGAAATCATGACCCCGTTCGACAAGCTCATCACCGTCGGGCGCAACGCCGACGAGCGGGAGATCCTCGAAAAACTCTACCGCCACCGCCTTGAGAAACTGCTCGTGGTCTCGCCCGATGGCCGCCTCGAGGGGCTCATCACCCTGCGCGACATCGAGAACGCCCGCAACTTCCCCATCGCCAGCAAGGACGCCGACGGCCGGCTGCGCGTCGCCGCCGCACTCGGGGTCGGGGCCGACCTCACCGAGCGCATCGAGCGGCTCAGGGCGGCCGAGGTCGACGTCCTGCTGATTGACAGCGCCCACGGCCACTCCCAGGGCGTCATCGAGGCCATCAAGCTGACGCGGGCGAAGTGCCCCGACGCCGACATCATCGCCGGCAACGTCGCCACCCGGGAGGGCGCCCAGGCGGTCGAGGCCGCCGGCGCCGACGGCATCAAGATCGGCATCGGCCCCGGATCGATCTGCACCACGCGCATCGTCACCGGCGTCGGCGTCCCGCAGCTCGGCGCCATCGAGGACGTCGCCGGCCACGTCGAAGTCCCCATCATCGCCGACGGCGGGATCAGGTTTGCCGGCGACATCGCCAAGGCGCTGGCGTTCGGAGCACACTCGGTGATGCTCGGCAGCCTGCTCGCCGGAACCGACGAGGCCCCCGGCGAAGTCGAGCTCTACCAGGGCCGCGCCTACAAAACCTACCGCGGCATGGGCTCGCTCGGGGCGATGTCCGGACAGTCCGCCGACCGCTACTTCCAGGACAACAGCAAGCCCGACAAGCTCGTCCCCGAGGGCGTCGAGGGGCGCGTCGCCATCAAGGGCAAGCTCGAATCCGTCGTCTACCAGCTGCTCGGCGGGCTGCGCTCGGCCATGGGCTACACCGGCTGTGCCGACCTCGAAGCCCTGCGCCGGGACACCGAGTTTGTGCAGATCACCTCCGCCGGCATCGTCGAGAGCCACGTCCACGACGTCGACATCACCAAGGAAGCCCCCAACTATGGCCTGCCCGGTTGAGCGCCGGGGCTTGAGGGGGCAGTGATGGGAGACGGTGCGGGTGCGGTTGCGGGCACAGGAAGGCGCGGAATGCTGGTGCTCGACTTCGGCTCGCAGTACACCCAGCTCATCGTCCGGCGCGTGCGCGAGCTCGGCGTCTACTGCGAAGTCCACCCGTGGAACGGCGCCCGCGCGGCGCTGGACGGCCTGCAATGCAGCGGCGTGATTTTGAGCGGCGGGCCGGAATCGGTCACCCGCGAGGGCGCACCCGGGCTGGATGAGGCCGTGCTCGATGCCGGCGTGCCCGTGCTGGGCATCTGCTACGGCCTGCAGCTGATCTGCTCCACCTTCGGCGGCGGTGTTCGGGGCGGGGACGCGGGCGAATTCGGCCCGGCGATGCTGGAGATCACCGATGCCGGCTCGGCGCTGTTTGCCGGGGTTGAGGGGGGCGAGGGGGTTGAGGGGGGCGAGCACTCCGTGTGGATGAGCCACGGCGACCACGTCGAGAGTTTGCCCGACGGCTTTGCCAGCATTGCGCGCTCGGCCGGCTCGCCCAACGCCGCCATCGCCGACGCCCGGCGGCGCATCTACGGCCTGCAGTTCCACCCCGAAGTCGACCACACCCCCTGCGGCAGGGAAGTGCTGCGGGCCTTTGTCGAGGACATCTGTGCGAGCGAGCGCAACTGGACCGCCGAGGACATCATCGACGGCATCATCGAAGACATTCGCCGGAGGGTCGGGGCAGGGCGCGTGCTGATGGGCGTCTCGGGCGGGGTCGACTCCAGCGTCGCCGCCGTGCTGCTGCACCGGGCCATCGGCGATCAGCTGCAGTGCGTATTCGTCGACAACGGACTGCTGCGGCTCGGCGAGGGCGAGCGCGTCATGCAGGTGTTCGCCGAGCAGGGCGGCGTGCGGGTCAGGTGCGTCGATGCCGGTGCGCGGTTTTTGGCGGCGCTCGCCGGGCTGGACGAACCCGAGGCCAAGCGCAAGGCCATCGGCGAGGTGTTCGTGCGCGTCTTTGACGAGGCAGCGGATGCGCTGGGCGAGTTCAAGTTTCTCGGCCAGGGGACGATTTACTCCGATGTGATTGAATCCGGCGCTGCCTCGACCGGTGCGGGCGCCGGTGCGTCGAAAGTCATCAAATCGCACCACAACGTCGGCGGCCTGCCCGAGGACATGCGCTTTGAGCTGGTCGAACCGCTGCGGACATTGTTCAAGGACGAAGTGCGGATGATCGGTCGGAGTTTGGGCGTGCCCGAACACCTGATCGGCCAGCACCCCTTCCCCGGCCCCAGCCTGGCCGTGCGGGTTTTGGGCGAGGTGCGGGAGGAATATCTGGAAGTTCTGCGGCGCGCTGATGCGATTTACATCGAGGAGTTGAGGGCGAGCGGCTGGTATGAGAGGTTGTCCCAGGCCTTCGCCGTGTTTCTGCCGGTCAAGGCCGTCGGCGTCGTCGGCGATGCCCGGCGCTACGCCTGGACGATCGTGCTGCGCGCCGTCGAAACCCAGGACTTTATGACTGCGCACTGGTCGCATCTGCCGCACGACCTGCTCGACCAGATCGGCACGCGCATACTCAACGAAATCGAAGACATCGCCAGGGTGGTCTACGACATCTCGAACAAACCCCCGGCGACGATTGAGTGGGAGTGATTTCGTTGCACCCGGATCAGCATCAGCCAAAATTTTAAGCAGGAGAGAACGATGAAAACCTTTTTGAAAATATTAATCCCCGCGCTCATTGTCATAACGGCCTTCGTTATTTATATAACCAGGGATGGCGGGGTTATCACTCCTTCGGGAGAAGGTGAGATTGTTTTGGATTCGGGAGCTTACGAGGCGTATCCCTTACCCGATTACGCCGCAAAAATGATTGATTCCGACTACAAAAGTTATTTCATAGAAGTGGAGCCGGATATTAAGGTTCATATTCTTGAAGTGGGCGAGGGATTTCCCGTTTATCTGCAGCATGGCAATCCCACATCAGGTTTTCTGTACAGAAAGGTTGCAGCGGAACTCAAGGGGCGGCAGGTCAGGCTGATCATGCCCACTATGGTGGGGCTTGGTTTCTCCAGCAAGATACCCGCAAGCCGGCATACCCTGGATAATCATGTGCGCTGGATGGCTGAAGTGCTGAAGCAGCTGCAATTGTCTGAACTGATATTCGTTGGGCAGGACTGGGGCGGACCTATTGGCATGGGTGCGCTCGCATTGAACCCTGAGATGCTCAGGGGCGCAGTGATTCTTAATACGGCACTTAATGCCCCCACGGAGGTGCGGGATATCTCGGCGGCACATGCTTTGGCCAAAACGCCCGTTCTGGGGGAGCTGATGTTCGAGGTTCTTGTATCCATCTTTGATAGACTTCCCGATGTGCAGGGCGACCCACTCTCGATGCCATCCGAGGTTTTGGAACTATACGGTCGCCCGGTGACCGAAAGCGGCAATGGCAAGGCTCCGCTCACGCTCATGCGAATGGTTACAGACGGACCTGATCATCCCAGCACACCGCAATTGCGGCTGATTGAAGACTACGTTGAAAGTCTCGATATTCCGGCAGAGATTGTATGGGGGATGAACGATCCGGTTTTGGGGAGGCTTCTGCCCAATATGAAGGCAAACTTTCCCGATGCACCGGTTACCGAAACCGCTGCGGGTCACTTTCTTCAGGAGGAAGTGCCCGGTGACATTGCCAATGCCTTGATCAGAATCATTGACAAAATTGAAGACAACTCGATTAAATGAAGCGCCGAATTCGGGAGGAGAAAATGAAACTATTGGAAACAAAAGAGATGTTCGACGAGGAGATAAAGGGGATTTATTTCAGGACGACGGAGTTCCTCAATTTATCCAGATTTGAAAACCTGTTTTATGAATGCGGCTGCGGGCAGGATCATCGCATTGACTGCCTGGACGGGGCCGAGCCATTGCTGGCGGCGACATCCACCCTGGTTTTGTACCGATGCCCGAACGGCTTTGTCAGCTTTGTGCGAGTCAAGGGATTCTTTACTCAGGAGGTCATCACCCTGTTCAGCGGCCGCGAGAAATACATCGGAACAGCCGAGGATTTGGTTGCGGAGATACTGGAGAGGCAGTAGGGTGAGGGGGGGGGGTAAGAAGGTGCGAAAACCGATCTGGCTGGGAGAGTGGCCGCAGCTCGCCGGCGGGCAGAATGCCGGGAATTCATCGCCTGGGGAATGGCTGAATCATTTATTGTTCATTTTGGCGGAGCCTTTTCACACTTTTGCTCCAGAATGGCCAGGAGCTTTTTCTGCTCCTCTATCTGCGCCTTCTGTTTGTCTATCTGCGCCTTCTGTTTGTCTATCTGCGCCTTCTGTGCATCTATGGTCTTGACAGCTCCTTCTTCCAGCTCGTCCAATCTTTCGTAATTGACAAAGTTCATGAAAAGAATGACTGCAAGCAAAACCGCCACCAAGGCATATATCCAGTTTAATTTACTCATTTTCCGATGTCCTCCAATTTGAGAATAAAAAGCGCGGCCTAGTCAAAGGCTTGGGGAATTGTATACAACTTGGCATAGCCTATTATTTGGCGCTCCCGTAGCGATGCCGGCAATCCACTGAAATAATCAAGTCCAAGCCCGCTTCTTCCAGTGCATTGTTTATGTTCTCATCGCCAAATGCAATCAGTCTGAACTCTCCTTCCAGCTGCGTTTGCAATGCCTTGCACGCTGTTATCTGCACTTGTGAATACTGCCGCTGAACCTCAGCTTCCTGTTCAGGTCGGTCTGTCCATTCGTCCAACAGGCCTAATCTCCACAGCGGTGCGAGTATGCAGAGCAGCCAAAAGCACCCTACAGTTACTGCCCCTCCCAGGCCATACATAAAGCCGGAGATGGATTTTATTGAATTAACCAGATGTTTCACTTCGAATCCTCCTCTGTGTTGATTTATATATCAGTCCCAAGATTTAAGTCTATTCTTACGCCCGCCTTAAATCATTGCTCTTTTTGGAATTGCAGCCCCTGCACATCAGTTGAATGTTATCGATGCTCTGAGTCCTCTCGACTGTCCAGCCGTCCCTGTGGCAGAGAGATACAGGGTAGATGTGATCAATCGTGAAATTTCGTTTGCGGAAACTCATCACCTTATCGCATCCTGGGCGGCAGCACTTCTTATCCCGCTGCAGAAGTAATTTTGCGGCCTGATCATACCGAAGATACTTTCCGTTGGGGAGATAGAACTTGGCCGTATTGCCGGTTGTCTCGCGCCACTTTCTATCTTTTAGGGCTTGTCCTTTCCTATGCCTCTCACAGGTTCTATTGCGGACAGTGGTCTCGGAGAAGTCGAAGAAATTAGCTATCTCTTCGACTGACCAAATTCCTCCCCCATAGTAGCGATAGACCATCATCCACTGGAATTGATTGTCGGTTACATTCGGATAGCCTGCACTCATTATGGTAATTCTTAGTTGGAGAGGTAGTTCCTATTTTTAATCGGCTGTTGCCAATAAGCCGATAGATAAAGTTGAATCAAATAACTGGCAACCGGTGAGAAATAATGGTTTCCCAGATCGCTACAGCTTCTGCCGCATGTCAATGCCCACTTTGGCAAAGCCAAACTTCTCATAAAAGGTTTGGTTCTGCAGGGTCGATTCGAGGATGTAAAGCCCATATTCCTTGCAGCCTCTCTCCTTTGCCAGGCGGATGGTTTCCTCAACCAACCGCCCGCCGACGTTCTTACCCCTGGCATCCTGATCAAGCACCAGCTCCTCAAGAGTGCAGTATTCCCCGTTGTATCTCAGTGCGAAGTTGAAGGAAATCGAAGCCAAGCCGAGGATGTTGCCATCCTCCTCTGCGACGATCAGGCAGCCGCGCTCATTGGTAAGCAGATATTCAAAAGCCTCTGAATCAAACGACTCAAAAGGCCCGCCTGTGTGCTCGGCCAAGACGCCCAGCAGCTCAGAGCACCGCTGCTGATCCTCTGGTTGGGCATATCTGATGGTGACGGTCATGGTTGTCTCCCTATGTCCCGCCTCAGCTGGCGGGCTTTATACACGACCGGCATCTATATGGCAAACCATTCGCTCTGGTGATGTGGGCTTGCTATGTAGTGCATCAGCCATCTTGCTGATTGTCGCCTTCATCAGTCTTGGTTGGGAGCATTGGCTCTCTGAATTGCTGGATGAAAAGGGGCACATACCTCGGCAAGTTCTAGGCATTGATAGAAGGGGCTGCGATATTTAGAATAGGCCGTCCGTGACAGTAGCGCGGGTGCAGGGGGATGCGATCATGAACAAACTCAAAATGCACAGCCCTGATCCAACGCAAGCCAACATTGCGAAAATCCGTGACCTGTTTCCAGGATGCGTTACCGAGGTTATTGATGAGGACACTGGCGAGTTGCGCTTGGCTGTGGACTTTGACCGCCTTCGACAGGAGTTGGGTGATCAGCAAATTGATGGGGGGGGGTAGAGCGATATCGCTTGGATTGGCCAGGAAAGCGAGAGGCGATTGCACTGGCCAATACGCCAATTTCAAAAACATTGCGTCCTGATGTAGAGGCCAGCAAAAACTTTTTCGAAACCGGCAACCTATTTATTGAAGGTGACAATCTTGAGGTTCTGAAGCTCATCCAAGAAACCTATTTAGGGCGCATCAAAATGATCTATATTGATCCTCCTTATAACACCGGAAATGATTTTATATACGAAGATGATTTCAAAATCAAAAAGAATGACTTTTTAATTTCTTCCGCTCAGCAGGACGCATCTGGAGATAAGCTAATAGCTAATACCTCGTCAAACGGAAGATTTCATTCTGATTGGATTGCTATGATGTACTCTCGTTTAAGATTGGCTAAAAATCTACTCAGCGATGATGGAGTTATTTTCATTAGTATTGATGATGGCGAGTGCGCCAATCTCAGAAAGATTGGGGACGAGATCTTTGGTGAAACTAATTTTGTGGCCAACATAATATGGCAGAAAAAATATTCAGTATCTAATGATGATCCTGGAATTGCTGATATGCATGATCACATATTGGTCTTTCGCAAATCTCCTCATTTTGCTCGCAATCTCCTACCCCGATCAAAAAAGCAAGATGATAGATATGCAAATCCAGACAATGACCCTAGAGGACCTTGGTCATCTGATAACTACATCAGCAATAATTCAAAAGCAGATCGTCCTACGCTTTATTACCCTATTGTCCATCCAAAAACTGGCGAGAATGTGTGGCCTGGTGAAAATGCGTGGAGATATTCCAAAGAAAAACATGAAAAAATGGTTGCTGAAGATAGACTTTATTGGGGTCCGGACATGAGCTATGAACGTCCAAGAATGAAACGATACTTAAGTGAAGTGCCGGATGGGGTCGTCCCCTCAACTTGGTGGTCTTTCACAGATTTTGGTCATAATAATGAAGGATCAACAGAAGTTAATGAGCTTTTTGGGAAAAAGAAAATTTTTACCTTTCCCAAGCCCACACGTCTATTAAAAGAGATCATTAGAATTGGAAGTTCATCTGGCGATATCGTGATGGATTTTTTTGCTGGGTCGGGTACGACTGCTGATGCCCTGTTTCAGCTTTGTGCTGAAACAGGAGAAAACAGGCAGTTTATTCTTGTCCAGGCAGCTGAAAATGTAGATGAAAAGTCTGAAGCTGCTTCTTCGGGCTTTACAACTATCTCAGAAATTACAAGAGAGCGAATCCACCTGGCTGGAAATAAAGTCCTTGAAGGAGAGTGTGATATCGACTGGAACCGTGATGTGGGATTTAGGGCCTTTAAAGTGGATTCATCTAACATGAAAGACGTGTACTACACGCCCGAGGAAACTAACCAGCAAAACCTTTCCAACTTATCCGATAACATCAAGCACGGTCGAACTGGTGAAGACTTGTTATTCCAGGTTCTTATTGATTGGGGCTTGGACTTGTCGCTATCTATCAGAAAGGAGACGGTTCAAGGCAAGAACGTCTTTTTCGTTGACGACGGCTTACTTATCGCCTGTTTTGAGTCGAGCATTAATGAGGGGCTAGTCAAGAAGCTTGCCAGCCATAAGCCCGAGTGTGCTGTTTTCCGGAATAGCGGCTTTGCTAGTGATACTGCTAAAATCAACGCCGAACAAATCTTCAAGCAGCTCTCACCCGAGACAGACGTAAGAGCGATCTGAGGCTATGAAGGTGAAGTTGACTGGGGTGCTGGTATTGCCGCTATGGACAAGCTCAAAATGCACAGTTCAGATATGACTCAAGATAACATCGCCAAAATCCGCGAGTTATTTCCGGGATGTGTCACTGAGTCTAGGGATGAAGAGACTGGTCAGGTGCGCCTGGCTGTGGATTTTGATCAACTTCGACAGGAGTTGGGCGACGGAATAATTCAAGGGGGGGGTCGGAGCACTACCGCTTAGATTGGCCGGGAAAGCGTAAGGCGATTGCACTGGGAAATATATCGACTTTCAAAACCCTACGCCCTGATTTAGAAGAAAGTAAAAATTTTTTCCAAACAAGCAATCTCTTTATTGAAGGCGATAATGCTGAAGCACTAAAACTTATCCAAGAAACTTATTTGGGAAAGATTAAAATGATTTATATTGATCCTCCTTATAACACGGGTAAGGACTTTATCTATAAGGATAGCTTCAAAAAAAATCTTTTTGAGTATGAAAAAGATGGTGGTCAACGTAACAAAGATGGTGCTCGCCTAGTCTCTAATCCGGAAACTTCTGGGCGTTTTCATTCTGATTGGTTGTCAATGATGTTGCCACGTCTCAAACTTGCGCGTAATTTGCTTGCTAATAATGGAGTGATTTTTATTTCTATTGATGATGGTGAAGTTGCAAATTTGAGGAAGCTCTGTGATGAGACTTTTGGAGAAAATAATTTTATAAGTCAGATAATTTGGCATAACTCTTCGAGAGTAAGTGATTATATTGCTATAGAGCATGAGTACGTTTTGGTTTATGCAAAGAATATATCTTTTCTTGAAAGCTGGAGAATAAAACGTAAAGAATCTGAGGATATCCTTAGCGGCATTAAAAAAATAAGAAAGGGCAGAGGTTCAGTAGAAGATGGAATTAAATTTATCAAGCAAAAAATTGAATACTATAGAAAGAAAGATAAAGAAAACAAAACAAAGCTTTATTCATGGTTGAGCAATTATGTAAATATTGATGAAGACTGGCAGGTCTATTACCCTGTAGATCTAACTGGAGAAGGGGCAGGTCCTCCGAGAAAATTTGGGGGCAAGCTCATTCCTGCACCCGAGGGACGACATTGGATGGGGCAGGACTATATTGACCAGCTTTTTGAAGAAGGACGAATCGTATATCGAAATGATAGGGCATATCGAAAGCTTTATATCCAAGAAAGTGAAGATAATCTTAAAAGTATCGTAACCATACCAACCCGTCGAGGCAGTGAATATTTGAAAGGTCTGCTCGGGAAGGATATCTTTGATAAGCCTAAGCCATATGATCTTGTGAAACATTTTGCAAAATTTGCCTTAGGAGACTGTGATATAGCACTTGATTTCTTCGCTGGTTCAGCTACGACAGCACATGCGGTGATGCAACTCAATGCCGAAGACGGAGGTAATCGGCGCTTTGTTATGGTGCAGTTGCCCGAAATTTGCAATGAGGAATCTGAAGCTTCTAAAGCGGGCTATAAGACTATTTCTGACATTGCAAAAGAACGCATTCGTAGAACTGGTGAGGAAATAGTTAATGAAGAGCATGACTCAAGTCGGAATTGTGATGTAGGCTTTCGTGTTTTGAAGGTCGATACATCTAATATGAAGGATGTGTATTACACACCAGATCAGACTGACCAAGAAAACCTTGCAAATTTAGTAGATAACATCAAATCTGACCGAACGCATGAAGACCTTTTGTTTCAAGTTCTCATTGATTGGGGAGTGGATCTGGCATTGCCAATCAGCAATGAAGTGATCCAAAACAAGAAGATATTTTTTGTAGATGGAAATGTGCTCATCGCCTGCTTTGAAACTAGTGTGACTGAAGAACTAGTTAAAGAGCTTGCTGATCGCAAACCTGAGCGTGTTGTTTTTCGAAACGGAGGATTTGTTAGCGACTCTGTTAAAATCAACGCCGAACAAATCTTCAAGCAGCTCTCTCCAAGGACTGATATCAAAGTAATCTGAGTACTTTGGTATCAGACGGGAGGGACGATTGGGAGTGTTACCGTGGACAAGCTAAAGATGCATAGTTCTGATATGGGCCAGGAGAAGGTTGCTAGAATCCGAGAGATTTTTCCAAACTGCGTGACGGAAGCGTATGATGAAACGACCGGTCAGATTCGCTTGGTTGTGGATTTTGATCAGCTCCGGCAAGAGTTAAATAATCAAGTTGTTGAGGGGCCTCAAGAGAGATATCGATTGGACTGGCCAGGCAAGCGGAAATCGATGGCACTCGCCAACGCGCAGATAATCAAAACTCTTCGCCCCCGCATTTGCGAAAGTAAAAATTTTGATGAGACGCAGAACGTATTTATCGAAGGCGATAATTTTGAGGCTCTTAAGATTATGCAAGAGGCCTATCTTGGTGCTGTCAAAATGATATATATAGACCCGCCTTATAACACTGGAAGAAATCTCATATATAAGAATAATTTTAGCGAAGACACTTCTGATTTTCTTGAACGGTCGGGTCAGAGAGATACAGAAGGCGGAAGATTAGTTGCAAATCCTGAAACTGGCGGCCGGTTTCATTCTGATTGGCTAACGATGATGCACCAGAGACTCAGAGTCGCTAAAACACTTTTGACAAAAGATGGGGTTCTTGTCTGTGCCATTGACGAAAATGAATTTGGAACACTCTCTGTTTTAATGAAGGAGATATTTAGTGGAACTGCGTGGGAACATGCATATATAAGCGTAATACATAATCCAAGAGGACAGCAAGGCAATAATTTTTCTTACATTAATGAATATCTTATTTTTGTTTTTCCCAGCGGAACAAAATCAATAGGAAATCGAATAATTAAAGAAGAAAATGTGAATTGGTCGCAATTTAGAAATTGGGGGGGGGGGTTCTGAAAGGTTCGATGCAAAAAATTGTTTTTATCCAGTTAAGGTTAGGAGTGGAAATATTCTCGGTTTTGGCGATGTTTGTGCAGATGATTTTCATCCGAAACAAACTGAGTGGTGTGATGGTGTCGCCTATGTATACCCGATTGATAACTCTGGTATTGAGCGTAAATGGCGATATTCACGTCAAAGTGTTGAGCAAATAGAAGCCATGCTGCGTGCTCGAAAATCGGATGATGGATATCAGATCGAAATCGGTAAAACTTTCGGAAAGTATAGAAGCGTTTGGACAGATAAGCGTTACGATGCCAATGAATATGGAACCAAGCTCGTGAATGCCCTTGTGGAAGGGGCGGGGTTTACTTTTCCCAAAAGTCTTTGGGCAGTCTATGATGCGATTGAGGCAGTCACCGGAAATAACAAAGATGCAATCATATTGGACTTTTTTGCAGGCTCGGCCACTACCGCACACGCTGTTATGGAATTGAATGCTAACGATGGCGGAAACAGGCGTTTTATACAGGTTCAAATACCGGCAGGTATAGATGGCAGTCTGCCTGCGTTCAAGCGGGGATACACAACAATAGCTGAAATTTCTAAGGAGCGTATCCGTCAAGCCGGTGACAAAATACTTGAGGGAGAGTGTCATCCTGACTGGAACCGTGACGTGGGCTTTCGCGTCCTGAAGGTCGATACATCTAATATGAAGGATGTGTATTACACGCCAGATCAGACTGGTCAAGAAAGCCTTAAAAACTTGGTGGATAACATCAAACCTGATCGAACCCATGAAGATCTTCTATTCCAAGTTCTTGTTGATTGGGGAGTGGATTTGACCCTGCCAATCAGTAGTGAAGTTATTGCGGATAAGAGAGTCTTTTTTGTGGATGGCAATGCACTCATCGCCTGCTTTGAAAAGGGCGTAACAGAAGAGCTGGTTAGAAAGATTGCAGAGCTTACGCCAGAGCGTGTTGTTTTCCGAGACAACGGCTTTGTGAGTGATGATTTGAAGATCAATGCGGAGCAGATTTTCAAGCAGCTCTCACCTGAGACTGTGGTCAAGGCGATTTAAGGATGTTGATATGAAACTGAAGTTCAAAGAACAGGCTTATCAGACGGCTGCTGTTGGGGCAGTTGTCGATTGTTTTATCGGCCAGCCGCGCAATGATGGCATCTCGTATCGCATTGATCCGGGCCAGTCCAGGTATCTCTGGCGTAATGAAGATGGTTTTAAAAATGCAAATATTAGGCTGACAAAAGATGAGGTGCTGAAGAATATTCAGGCTGTGCAGACTCGCCAGAATTTGACTGTTTCGAATGAACTCAGTTCCACTTCGAATTGCGACTATAACCTTGATATTGAGATGGAGACAGGGACGGGCAAGACTTATTGCTACATAAAAACCATGTTTGAGATGAACAAAAGATATGGTTGGTCCAAGTTCATCATCATGGTGCCGAGCATCGCAATTCGTGAGGGGGTATATAAATCTCTGCAAATCACTGCTGAGCACTTCGCAGAAACCTATCATAAAAAGGCGCGGTTTTTCATATACAACTCCAAGCGTCTGCACGAATTGGAGAGCTTCTCCAGTGATGCGGGAATTAACATTATGGTGATCAACACTCAGGCTTTTGCAGCACGGGGCAAAGATCAGCGCCGCATTTACATGGAGCTTGATGATTTTCAGTCGCGCAAGCCTATAGATGTGATTGCAAGCAACCGTCCGATCCTGGTCTTGGATGAGCCGCAAAAGATGGGGGGCAAGGCAACAACAAAAGCGCTGGAAGAATTCAATCCTCTCATGATTCTGCGCTATTCAGCCACTCATAAGACTTCCTACAACAAGGTGCATTGTCTTGATGCGCTGGATGCCTTCAATCAAAAGCTGGTTAAGAAAATTGCCGTGCGCGGAATTCAAGTGCAGGGTCTGTCCGGCACCGAAGCATACATGTATCTTGAAGGGATTGAAGTCTCCAAGAATGCACCAGTTGCCCGAATTGATATAGAGGTCAAAACGGCCGGCGGCAAGATCAAAAGGCAGGTGAAGCGATTGAGGTATAGAGACGATCTGGTGTTGGCTTCAAATGGCCTTCAGGTCTATAGCGGGTTCAAAATCTCACAGATTGATGCGAACAAGGATATTGTGGAGTTTTCAAATGGGCTGGAGCTGGCGGCAGGTGTGGCAACTCAAGATCCCACTGAAAAGCACAAACGGAGAATTCAAATTCGTGAAACCATCCGCGCACATTTTGAAAAAGAAAAAACGCTTTATGACAAGGGGATTAAGGTACTCTCCCTATTCTTCATTGATTCTGTTTCCAAATACCGTGATTACGAAGAGGAAGATACGAAAGGCGAATACGCTCGGATATTTGAGGAGGAATATTTGGAACTTCAAAAGGAGTATTCAGAGAGCCTTTCAGCAGAACATCAAGCATATCGGACCTTCCTTGAACGTGATCCGGTCGCAAAAGTGCATGAGGGTTACTTCTCGATTGACAAGAAAAGCGGCCATTTGGTTGATCCTAGCGTGAGAAAAACTGGAGAAGGAAAGGGGCATTCAGAGGACGAAGGTGCCTATGACTTGATTCTCCGCAATAAAGAAAGGCTTTTATCCCAAGAAGAGCCGGTGCGGTTTATCTTTTCGCACTCTGCCTTGCGAGAGGGCTGGGACAATCCCAATGTCTTCACGATGTGCATGCTGAAGCACAGTGACAATACGATTTCCCGCCGCCAGGAAGTTGGGCGAGGATTGCGCCTCTGTGTCAATCAGGCTGGTGAGCGCATGGACAATCCTGCCGATGTGCATGACATCAATGTTCTGACGGTGGTTGCCAGCGAGAGTTACAAAGACTTTGTGTCAAACTTGCAGGATGAAATTGCCGCGGCGCTCGGCTCGCGCCCGCGCAAAGCAAACAAAGAATATTTTGAGGGTAAGGTGCTGCGCTTGGAACAGAAAGAAGTTCCAGTAACGCCGGAGATGGCTAGACAGATCGAACGTTATTTAATCAAAAATGATTATTTGGATTTAGATGATCAGGTGGCAGACAAATATCATCAAGACAAAAAAGAAGAAACCTTGGCTCCATTGCCCAATGGCTTGGCGGAATATGCACCGCAGATATTCCAGCTTATTGACAGCGTATACAGTGACGCTGCTTTGGCTGATTTTATAGGGGATGGACGCAGGCCCAAGACGAACCTTCTCAACGAAAACTTCAACAAAAAGGAATTTCAAGAACTTTGGGAACGTATTAATTACCAGGCTATCTATCGAGTGGACTTTGACAGCGATGAGTTGGTTGAAAAATGTGTCGAGGCTTTGGATCAGGAGTTAAGAGTCACCCCGCTCAAATATCTGGTTGAGGAGGGTGAGCAGACTGGCAACCCTATAACACATGAGCAGGTTCAAAATGATGGAATTTTTGAAGTAAGAGAAAGACGCACTCCAATGGAGTATGAGGAGCCTGTGCCTTCCAGTGTCAAATACGATCTCTTACATGAAATTGCTGAAGCGGCACATTTGACCCGTCGAACTGTTGCAAACATTCTTGTCGGAATACAGAAAGAAGTGTTTGATAAATTCAAAGTAAACCCTGAGCAGTTCATTTTTGAAGCCGGTAGGCTAATCAAAGAGCAAAAGGCGGCGATGGTCATCGAAAAACTGACTTATGACACCGTTGACAAGCGGCATGATGTGGGAATTTTCACAGAGGCGCAGGCGGGGAAGGACTTCTCCAAAGCCACCAAAAAGCTTCAAAAACATGTGTTTGACTATGCCATTGTTGATAGCATTGTCGAGCGTAAGTTTGTGGATGAGCTGGATACAAGAAAGGAAGTGATCGTCTATGCAAAGCTTCCCAGAGGCTTTCGAATCCCCACACCTGTCGGAGACTATAACCCTGACTGGGCCATCTCCTTTGAAGAAGGCCATGTGCGTCATATCTACTTTGTTGCCGAAACGAAGGGCAGCCTTTCGTCGATGAAGCTGAGGCCGGAAGAGCAAGCCAAGATTAAGTGCGCACAAAGGTTCTTCGAGGAGATTAGTAAAGATGATCCACCGAAAAACGTTCGCTATGACGTTGTCAGCACTTATGCGGAACTGATGGATTTAATTTCGGTAAAGACCGGGACATAGATTGAGGATTAAATATGTATAAAGCCTGCTGCTCAATATGCCTTCGGTTTCTGTTTTTGGTGAGTACCAATGAAATTTGTCCCGAACGGCCCTGATATTCCTGAGCATCTGTTGCAAGCTCATGAGGATGGGCGTGTGGTGTTTATTTGCGGTGCTGGGATTTCTTTCCAAGCAGGCTTGCCGGGCTATGAATGTCTAGCGAAACAGCTCTTGGCCAAATTTGAAGATCCTAATGATCCAGCGCCCAGATTGGCAATAGAAGCTGGTGATTTTGATAAGGCCATTCACTTGCTGGAGAAAAATACATTCAATGGTCGAGAGATGGTGAGACGAGAGCTTCCAAATATTCTGACCCCCAAACCTGATATGCAGAATGAGATAGCAACTCACGAGGCACTGCTTACGCTTGGTAGGAATCGAGATAATTGCACGCGCTTGATCACCACCAATTATGACCGTCTGTTTGAAAGAGCAATTGATAAGGGGGCGTTATCTGTTGAACGTTTTCAGCCTCCTTTGCTGCCTTCTCTAAAAAATCGATGGAATGGACTGATTTATATTCATGGCCTTTTAAGTAATATACCCATAGCTACAGAACTGGATCGTCTGATTTTGTCAAGTCGTGATTTTAGTTTTGCATATATGGGTGATGATAATTGGGCAACAAGTTTTTTGCGTGAATTATTCAAGAAATATGTAATCTGTTTTGTAGGACATAGCGTTGGTGATAGGGTGCTAGGTTATGTTATAGATTCTTTAGATATTAAAGGCACATCGCCGTCGATATATGCATTTGGAGGCTATAAAAGCGATGGGAAAGAAAAGGTCGAAAATGAGTGGGGCATTAAAGGCGTTCAACCTATTTTGTATTGCGAAGATGCTGAGCATGAATGTTTGCATGAAACGTTAAAAATCTGGGCACAAGCGTATAGTGATGGTGTGCAGGGTAAGGAGCAGGTTGTCGTCGCATCTGTAAGAATTCCTCCCTTGGAAAGTGTCAAAGAAGATACCGTTGTTGATCGAATGCTATGGGCATTAAGTGATTCTAGAGATCTGCCCGCCGAGAGCTTTGATGAGCTTGATTCCATTGATTCTTTTGATCAGCTGCCACTTTTGATAAAGATTGCAGACGCAGGTTCTCAGGGAAATAATTGGAAAAAAGTAATGCCGCAACTGGGGCTCCGGTTAATGCGTTATCTTAATGATCCCAAACTGCTGATTTGGTTCTCTCAGCGCGACGGGCCGCTATATGATGAGATTACCAGGCTAATTGAAAACCGTCTGGATGTACTGGTCGGATTTGAAGGTAATGGTGACGCAGCGAAGCTAAAAAACATTCGTGAAAATTTACCCAATGGGATTCTGGACTTGCCAATGCAGAAACTTTGGCGTCTGCTACTTGCTGGAAATGTCAAATCCAAGACCGGCCATCGTGATATGTATCGCATGCATCACTGGTGTGAACGATTCAAGCAGGATGGACTTACGTTAACTTTACGTCGGGAACTTCGTGAGAATCTGTCGCCGTGTATACTGCTGCGTGAACCGTCATATCGGACGGTTGATGATAAAGGGCGTGAACCTGAGTGCATCAAAGATTTGGTTAATTGGGAAATTACCTTGTCTGTTGGCAAAGTTCATTCATACATCAAAGAACTTAGTGAGTATGAGTTGTGGAAATCTGAGCTCACTGAACTCTTGCCAGAATTTACTAATCTACTGAGAGATACTCTCGAACTTATGGAAGAACTTGAGGGGGCAAATAGTGAACGAGATCTGTCCTACATATATCAGCCCTCGATCAGTAGACATCCCCAGAACAAAAATTACTACGATTGGACGGTGTTGATTGATCTGGTCCGTGATGCCTGGCTCGCTTTGAAGGAGACATCAGAGGAATCACTTGAGCATGCCGCTAGGGAAGCGAAATCTTGGTGGGACATACCTTATCCATTGTTTCGCAGGCTCGCCTTTTTCGCTGCAGCGCAAGACGAGGTAATACCTAACCATCTGGCATTGGACTGGCTCTTGGCAGATGAATACAGATGGCTTTGGGGGTCTGATGCCAAACGAGAAGTCATGCGTTTATTGAGGGTACTTACTCCCAAGCTTCAAGAAGAGATGCCGGAAGGATTGGAGAAGCTGGAGAGCGTGATTCTTGCCGGCTTGCCTGATGCCATGCTTCAGAATGATATTGAGCCTGAGCATCGCGAGCTGATCAAAGATGGGGCTATTTGGCTCAGACTGGCAAAGATTGCTGATGCAGGTGTTGTTTTAGGTGAACAAGCTAGAGAGCGGCTGGATAATCTTGAAGCTGATCATCCAGAATGGGAGTTACAGGAAGATGAGAGTGATGAGTTTCCTATCTGGACCAGTGAAGGAGCGCAGAAGCCTGAACAAGTTGAGATGCCTCGCAACAGCTTGAAGTTGATCGAATACCTCAGGCAGAACCCTGACACCAATCCTTGGAAACAAGACAATTGGGAGCAATATTGTCGTGACGAGTTTGATACGGCATCTGATTTGCTATCCATGTTGGCTGGAGAAAATAATTGGTCGTCTAGACGCTGGAATAAAGCCTTGCAGGTTTGGTCGGAGGGAGAACTTCTTTACAAATCTTGGAACAAACTGGCACCGATTTTGATTAATGTCCCAGAAGAAGTGCTTCAAGATACCTCTACTGAAGTTGCTCGATGGTTAGAGGCCACTGCAAAAACTTTTAAAGAGCACGAGGAGTATTTTTTCACTCTTGTAAACCGAATCCTTAATCTAAAGGACAAAGATGATCCAAGAGTTAAGCATTTTACCGCTGAAGAACTTGGGTTTGATGAGGAAATAGACAGAGATCCTGTCCTGGATGCCATAAATCATCCCGTAGGCTGTGTTACTGAGGCACTGATACGTTGGTGGTATCGACAGGCGCTCAAACCCAATCAAGGATTACCTGAGAAAATCAAGCCAATTTTCACTGAGTTATGCAGCAATACAGATGTAGAAAAATATCGTCATGGCCGTGTGGTGCTGGCCGACTATGCGGGCACTTTATTTGGCGTGGATCCAGATTGGGCGGCCCAGCATCTGTCACCGTTATTTAGCTGGGATAAATCTCCTGACGAGGCGGCTTGCGTTTGGAGAGGATTCTTGGGGTCTCCTTACGTATATCCTCCTTTAATGAGCTCAATCAAACACGATGTTCTTGACACTGTGAATCATTACCACAAGCTCGGCGAACATAGTGGCCAATACGCTGATTTCATCACTGTTATTGCACTCCACCCGGATGGCACATTCAATAACGAAGAGTTGAAAGAGGTGACTAGCAAACTGTCGTCAGAAGGTTTGCAAAGAGCGGTTCAAGCATTAGAGAGAACACTGCAATCTCCGGAAGTTGAAATAAAAGACTGTTGGGAAAATCAAATCAAACCTTATTTGCAAAATATTTTTCCCAAACAGAATGGGAATATTTTAGATGGAGTTTCCGAAAGTCTTGGTCGCTTGTGCATGGTAGATAAAGAGTTGTTTCCGGAGATTTTTGATTTTATTAGTCCATTCCTTCAGACATTATCAGATCCTTTTTTCTTGGTTCATATTCTTAGTCAATCAGATTGGTGTAAAACCTATCCAGATAAAACACTAGATTTTTTGAACCGTGTCATCGGAAATGAAACCCTTTGGATCTCAGAGGATGAACTTGAAACTTGTCTTAAGGTCATACGAACAGAGGCACCTAGACTTGTTAAAGAGAACGATCAATATGAAAAGCTGATGAATTTTGTTCGAGAGCGAAAGGGCAGCTAAAAAATGATTCAGAAAATTTTCTCCCAATGGTTAAGGGCGGGCTAGGGAATGTCAGTGATATCAGAAATTTCAGCTTTCTCAACATTGCTGCGTGATGGGGGGAAGCCTACCGCTTGCACTATTTCTCTGGGTACTTTAGTTATTCTTGTTTGTTGGGATAAGGTTGTTGCACTTATTGACGTGCATGGACTTTCTACATCTATTGATATTGAAACTTGGCTTGTTCTTACAAAATCTATAATTTTTTTATCTTGTTTATTTAGTTTAGTTGCATTGGTGTGGATGTGTATTTTAGGGCCCAAAGGAATTTTGAAATATATTCTTCAAAGACGAAAGGAATCTAAGGAGAAACAAAAATTATTAGGCGATAAGATCAAGAAACTCCAGTATTTAAATGTGCCAGAGAAAGAAATTTTATGGGAATGTCTAAATAATAAGGATCAAACATTCTATAGAAATTCTAGAAATGCAACTGTAATGGGCTTAGTGGATAAAAAGATAGTGTCAACGCGGTCAGGCAGTTTGTCAACGATGCCATATACATTTGAAGATGATATCTGGAAATATATGATCAAAAATCGCGAAGAGTGTCTAGCTTTATGCTCTGAAGGAGAGGAGGGGAGCTTGGTTAACCAAGTTGATAATGGAGGGCAAGATGAAAGAATTTAGCTATACAGAATATGCAGCATGGGTTGGTGCAATTGTCGGATTATTTACTTTTTTCTGGAATGTTTATTGAGAGCACTCAAATAAACCTAAGCTAAATATTAATGTGAAGCTAGAAAAAGGCTATTTCGACGAAGGAATTCTGCCCCGTCGACCGCCTTTTCTTATCATGTCTATAAGCAATAGAGGATATTCGCGCACTAACCTAACTCGTTTGGATTTTCTGATGTATAAGAATAGATGGGCAAAGATTATTAATAGCCCAGTACAGGGAAATCTTGTTCCGCGTGAATATTTCAAGTTGCCGCATGCTTTGGAATCCAGTGATATATGGGAAAATGTAGTGGAGATTGAACCTATACTTAAATCTGTAGAGCAATATGGTGAAAACTTGTTGTATGTTTATGCTTGGCATGAGCTATCTAAAACACCAAAAATTTGTCGCTTAAATTTGAAGGCCATTCTTGAGTTGGATAAGGAATTTCAGGCTAATAAGAAGGGAAATTGACCTTCTGTTTTTTGCGTGATCCTATTACTTAGGTCAATAAAGGTTTTAAGTGCTATGGAGAATTGCCAAATAGTGGGTGTAGAATTGCCTGTTCGTCTGTAGCACATATAGACAGCCTGCAAGAGATTTGTTGTCAAATGTAGGGTTCTATTTCATTTTCTTAGATTCAGATGCAATTTATCCCCAACGGCCCCGATATTCCAGAATCCTTGTTACAAGCACACGAGGATGGTCGAGTGGTGTTCTTCTGCGGTGCTGGAATTTCCTATCCAGCTGGATTGCCGGGTTTTGATGGGTTGGTAAGGAAGCTATATGACAATTTTTCAGATAGGGTTGATCCTCAAATCAGGGACACCATTAATAGGGCGATTTGTGATAGTCAATTAGATATTGCTATTAATCTGATGGAAAAATATATAGCTGGCGGTTCCAAAACCATTAGAAAAGGACTTGCCAATATTTTGAAGGTACGCCTTGATGCTCCCACTGACACACACGAAGCTCTATTGACACTGGGTAAGACGCGCAGCAATTCTATGCATTTAGTCACGACTAACTTTGATCGTCTATTTGAAAAAGCAATTGCCGAGAGATTACTGAAAGTCGACCGTTTTCAGGCACCGCTGCTACCCATTCCAAAAGATGATCAGTGGGATGGATTGGTCTATCTGCATGGTCTTTTGACGGGACAATGGCCCAGGGATAATCAGGGAGATTTAATTGTTTCAAGTGGTGATTTTGGAAGGGCATATCTTAGAGATGGCTGGGCGGCACGTTTTCTAAGTGAATTGTTTCGCAATTACACCGTATGTTTTGTTGGGTATAGCATTGGCGATCCAATGCTGCGTTATATGATGGATGCACTTGCCGCTGATCGTTCGCCTGAAAATATGTCAAGAGAGGTCTTTGCCTTTGGCAGCCATGCAGAAAATGAAGAAGAGCAGTCTCGACATGAATGGGAGGCAAAGAGTGTTAGACCTATTTTGTACCTTGAAAATAGTGGCCACACTTACTTGCATAAGACCTTATTGCGGTGGGCTGAAACTTATCGTGATGGAGTGAGAGGCAAGGAACAGATCGTCATTGAACTTGCTCGCACAAAACCCAGAGAGAGCACTCAAGAGGATAACTTTATTGCTCGGATGTTATGGGCTTTGAAGGATCCTACCGGCCTGCCTGCCAAACGCTTTTCTGAGCATAACTCGGCACCATTTTTAGATTGGCTGTACCTAAGCCCCCTGACCAATATCTTTGAAACAGGTGTTCAAAGAGGTAATTGGGACGATGTGACACGACAATTGATGCCCTGGTTGACACGTCATCTTAATGATCCGCGATTATTACTTTGGCTTTCTCAGTACGGTGACAGATTGGATGATAGATTTGTGAGATTAATCGAAGATAGATTGAACGAGTTGTCTGAGCTGAAAAACAAGCGTAAAATTGATGAATTGAGGCGTATTCGTCAAAATTCTCCCAATGGTATTCCCAGTCGATTAATGTGGAAACTTTGGTGCCTCTTGATGACAGGATGTGTTAAGCCCGGAGCACGCAACTTTGATATGTATCTTTGGCATGATCGATTCAAGCGATATGGGTTCACTCCGACCTCGCGTCGAGAACTTAGAAAAAATCTGACCCCATATATATCGTTAAGCGAGCCATTCCGCGGTTCGATCGAGAATGCTGATGGTGAAAAACCTCAACACATCAACGACCTAGTTAATTGGGAGATTAAATTATCAGCGGGTAATGTCCATGATGCTGTCAAAAGACTTTCTAATGATCCTCAGTGGCAGAAAGCACTGCCGGAACTTCTGCCCGAATTTACTAGTTTGTTGCGTTCGGTGCTTGATCTTATGAGGGGGCTTGAAGCGGCTGATGATATGAATGACATGTCCTATATCTATCAACCATCCATTAGCAGGCATTCCCAAAACAGAGCTTTTCATGATTGGACTGCATTAATTGATCTGACCTGGGATGCGTGGATTGCTCTGAAAGAAGAATCCCCTGAGCAAGCAGCCATGGAGGTGGAGCGTTGGTGGGGTATTCGTTACCCAATATTTCGCAGGCTTGTATTTTTAGCTTTGGCAGAAAGCTCATGATTTCTAATCGTCGTGCATTGGGCTGGCTCTTGGATAGTGAGCACCGATGGCTTTGGGTCCCTGAAACCAAGCGAGAAGTTATGCGTTTGCTGGTGTCACTCGCACCGAAACTTGAACAAGACTTGCTGGCTGAGCTAGAACAAGCCATTCTTGCAGGCCCGCCCCGCGCCCTTTATGGAGAGGGTATTGACCCTGAGTACTGGCGCAGATATAGAGACATGAACATTTGGTTTCGTCTGGCAAAAATGGAGGAAGCAGGAGCAGATTTGAGTGAAATTGCTAAAGATCAGCTGAAAGATATTTCTAGTCAGCATCCAGAGTGGGAGCTGTCAGAGGATCAAAGAGACGAATTTTCTTTCCGGGTGAGTGAAGGTGACGAGGCAACTGAATTTACCACCACACCGAGCACGCTCCCTGAACTCATTAAGTGGCTCAAACAGAACCCTGGCACGGATGGCCTACAGCGAGATGACTGGCGGCAGCGTTGCCGGGACAATTTCGCTTTGACCTCTGATGCTTTGTGTGCACTAGCTAAAGAGAATCATTGGTGCTCTGTGCGCTGGCGAGACGCCCTGCGGGCTTGGTCGGAAGAAAAGCGTTTCCAAGAATCTTGGGAGAAGTTGGCTTGGACTTTAGTTAAAGTTCCAGAGGATGTATTCCCAGATCTTGTTCGTTATGTTAGTTTATGGTTGCGGGACATTGCCAAAGTGCTTGATGGGCAAGAAGAATATTTTTTCGAGCTTGTGGAACGAATTCTCAGTTCGGATCATGAGAACGTAAAAGCAGCTAATGTTGAGATTGTTAACTTTGACAATGAAGATGATGAGCATAGAAAAGATCCTGTCGGAGAAGCTATTAACCACCCAATTGGGCATGCAACCGAAGCATTAATATTCTGGTGGTATCGCCAATCACTTAGAGATAATCTTGGATTAGATGAAAAAGTTAGATCAATATTTACTGAGTTATGTAACATCGAAATTAAAAAATATCGTCATAGCCGTGTGTTCCTAGCTGACAATGTCATCACGATATTCAGGGTTGATCCTAAGTGGACGCATGAAAATTTGTTGCCCTTATTCAGCTGGAAATCTTCGCAAGAAGCTTACTTGGCTTGGAGGAGTTTTCTTTGGACACCCCGCTTATATCTTCCTCTGATGGATGCTCTCAAAGCCGATTTTCTTGATACAGCAGAACCAGACCATTATGGTGATTTGGGCGATCACAGTAGTCAGTATGCTGATTTCCTTACTTTCCTTGCTCTTGATGCGGGCGAAACATTCACAAAGAAAGAGCTGGCAAAGGCTATTAAAAAACTTCCAAAAGAAGGTTTAAGTAGGTCGGCTCAAACATTATGGGAAGTGCTTGAAGGTTCGCGAGAGCAGCGGAGGGATTGTTGGCAGAATCGAATTGTTCCCTACATACAGGATATATGGCCACAGGATAATCAGGGAGTTGATCCTGAAATCTCTGAAAACCTAGGCCGTTTATGTATCGCGGCAGAAGAGAACTTTCCAGAAGCATTCGATCTTCTTCGGTCTTGGTTGGGTGCAATTAGAACCGACCATTCCTACCAAATCGATGCCCTTAATGATTCTGGCCTCTGTAAAAATCATCCGGACAAGGCACTGGAGTTTTTGGATTTGATTGTCAAGAACGAGATACCGTATTTACCGGTAGATCAACTTAGGAGCTGTCTTGATGCGATACGGGATGAAGCACCGCATCTTAAAAAGCATCCTCAATATGTGAGATTGAATACTTTGGCTCGCCAACATGGTGGTGGTTAAGATATGGCTTGCTGTAATATTGTCCGGTTATTTTGTAGTCACATCCTGATTCCATAAGTTCAAATGCAATTTACTGAAAACGGCCCTGACATTCCTGAGCATCTATTGGATGAGCATGAGAAGGGCAATGTGGTGTTCTTCTGCGGTGCTGGAATATCCCGCTCAGCTAAGTTACCTGATTTTGCTTGCTTGGCACAGCAGCTTGTAAATCAGTTTTCAGATGCAAATGACCCTTTGCCACAATCGGAAATAGATAAGGAGCGATTTGATAGTGCCATTCATTTGTTGGAGAAAAACCAGCGTTTTGGGCGCAAGAAAGTGCGAGACATACTGCCTGATATTTTGAAGCCCAAACTTAATTGTCCAGATGCGACTGCAACTCACAATTCACTGTTAAAACTCAGTAAGACGCGGGAGCAGCCAAAAAAGAAATCCCGCATGCGCTTGGTTACTACCAACTTTGACCGTCTATTTGAAACGGTAATGAATGATGATAGTTCGATGCTGTCCAAGACTTTTCAAGCACCATTATTACCTGTGCCTAAAGAGGGATGGGATGGACTGGTTTATTTGCATGGCCTTTTGATGCAAGAGCCTACAGAGGACGATCTGGATTCCTTGGTGCTTTCCAGCGGAGATTTTGGTCGGGCATATCTTACAGAACGTTGGGCGGCTCGTTTTGTGAGCGAGTTGTTTCGTAGATACATCATTTGCTTTGTCGGTTATAGTCTTAATGATCCAGTGATACGTTACATGACTGATGCGCTCGCTGCGGACAGTCTGCTTGGAGAACCGACTAGAGAAATGTTTGCTTTTGCAGATCATAAAATTGATGAAAGGGAACAGACAGCCGATAAATGGAATGCTAAAAATGTCACACCTATTTTGTACTATGCCGATCCTAAACATACTCTCCTACATGAGACGCTAAAAGAGTGGGCAAAAATTTATGATGAAAAAGAGCAAGGTAAAGTGAATATCGTTAAAAAGTATGTCCATTACGACCCTATTAATAACACCCCGGAGAGCTACTTTGTCGGTTTAATGTTATGGGTACTAAGAGATCCTAGTGGCAAACCATCTGAATGCTTCGCACAGTCGAATCCGGCTCACTCTTTAGCTTGGTTGAAGCCCATGGCTGAAAATCGAAGATTCAAGGAGTCTTTAACGAACGTTACCGATACACGAGTTCAAGAAAGAACAGCGAATGAAATGCAGAAGCCCCTGATTTCTTGGTTAACTAGTCACTTTAATGATCCAAGACTGCTGGAATGGCTCGCCAATGATGGCAGTGAATTACGCGAGAAATTTTCTTGGTTTTTTCGCAGGCATCTATATAAGCTGATTGATGGAGAGACTAATGATAGTAGGGATGAAGGCGGCTTCAATCCGTTCATGCGAGAACTTTGGGAGCGGTTGATTGAAAGGAGTATTAGACGTGAAGGGCGGAGTCGGTCTTTTCAGATCTGGTGTAACGAATTTAGGCTTGATGGGCTGACTAAATTCTCACTTCAAGAGCTTCGGAAACTTCTGAACCCGCGCATATTGTTGCGCGATTTTGATAAATTGGCTAGGGGACAAGTGCCCGAGGATGAGGGAGTTTTGATTTATTGGGAGGTTGCTTTGGCAGGCGGAAATACTGATTCTTTGATGGAGCTTAATAATGAAGAACAATGGATATCGGCGTTGCCGACACTTCTGCCTGAATTTACTGATTCATTACGAAATGCTTTTAATCTTATCCAGAAAACTGAGTCCGCAAATCAAGAAAGTGGATTGGTATATATTCGACAGACTTCGATCAATGAGCATTCTCGAGATGATAATATTCACGATTGGATGACGTTGATAGACCCTATCCGTAATGCTTGGCTAGCCTTGGAAAGGCAGTCGACATATAAGGCGACTGCTGAGGCAATATCTTGGTGGACTGAACCTTGCCCGCTTTTTCAAAGGCTCGCGTTGTTCGCTGCCGCTCAAGGTGACGCAATCCCTGCTAGTATCGCTTTAGATTGGCTTTTGGAAGAGGAGGGTAAATGGCTCTGGGCTTCGGAAAGTGAACCTGAAGTTCTGGAGTTACTCAGGGTACTCCCGAAGAGGCTAAATCCAGATGAGTTCAAGAGGCTTGAGGAGGCGATTATCGCAGGGCCGGCTAATCACGATTCAGAGTTTGAGGAGTAGAACATGAGTAAGGATCGAGAAATCTGGTTGAGGTTGTCAGAGATGAAGGCTTCAGGTATAGATTTGAGTGAAGAATCTAGGAGAAAGCTTGAGGAGCTCTCTCGCCGTTACTCTAAGGGAAGTAAGAATGATGAATCTCATTCTGTTAAAGTTCAAAAACTGATTGTTTGGCTCAATAAACATTCTGTCACCAATACGCATGCGCGAGAAGATTGGCGGAAAAAATGTCGCGACGATTTTGATGCGACAGCTGATGCCTTATGTGAGCTGGCTGATAAAGATAACTGGCGGCTTATGTTCTGGCACGAAGCTTTTCAGTCTTGGCCTGAGGAGGAGGTCATTCACAAATCTTGGGGCAAAATGGCTGTTCTATTGGCTGGTATTCCAGACGATAAATTGCCTGACATTGCCGAGGAAATCAGTCGGTGGTTATGGCTGATGGCCAAAAGCTTTGAAAAAGATGAAACACATTTTTTCTCACTAGTAAAGCGAATACTTGCCATAGAACATAAAATCTTGATACATAGCGAAGATCCTGTCTTTTGCGCTATCAATCATCCAGTGGGAGATGTGACAGAAGCACTGTTTCGTTGGTGGTATCGGTGGCCGCCCAAAGAAGGTCAAAAGTTACCGAGCGAGCTTGAGCCTGTATTCACCAAGTTGTGTGATTTACAGATCCAACAATACCGCCATGGTCGTGTGATACTTGCCAACTATGCTGATGCGCTATTTACTGTGGATAAGGAATGGACAGATTTATATCTGCTTCCTTTGTTTGATTGGGATCGATTTCCAGATGAAGCAGCCTCGATTTGGAGAGGATTCTTGTTGAACCCCTACGTTTATCCTCCTTTGATGGAGGCTATCAAGCACAACGTTCTTGACACTGTAAATCATTATCAAGCTCTGGGAACACACGGTAGGCAATATGCTGATTTCATCACTGTCACTGCCCTAAACCCTGATGGTAATTTCCTCAATTCCGAGTTGGCCGAGGCTACTCGCCTTCTGCCGCCGGATGGTCTGCAAAAGGTGACTCAGACGTTAGTGAGAACACTGAGAGATGCGGGTGATCAGCGTGCTGATTATTGGTTGAATCGGATTGCTCCCTACTTGAAAGCAATTTGGCCAGAAAATCCGGGGAATTTGACTCCTGATGAACATGCTGATATTTCTGAAGGTCTGGGCCGTTTGTGTGTTGCGGCGCATGAGAACTTTCCCGAAGCACTAAATCTCCTTCGCGATTGGTTGGTCCCTATTACAGCGGATGTGCCTTCCGACCAGATTTACGAGTTGCATAAGTCAGAGTTATGTGGAATCAAGCCTGCAGAAACTTTAGACTTCTTAGCTCTCATTATTGATGCAAAGGTTCCTCAAATATCAAAAGGGCATCTCAAAGATTGTCTTGAAATGATAGTAAGAGTCCAGCCTCAGTTCGAAGATGACTCGCGATATAAGAGACTAATAAAGTTGACTTCTTAGGGTAATTACATTCGCAACATGCTCGCTGTTGGATTAATTTTGTGCTGAGGCTTTTTGATATTACAGCGATTTATTTGAATCCCGAGATGACTGGTAAACTGATCATCCCGATTGGTTTGAGTTAAATACCAGGAGTATAAATTGGAAGAATTTAGTTATACAGATATTGCCGCATGGGTGGGGGTGTTTATCGCTACTATTTCGCTTGCTTGGAACATATATGCTGAATATAGAAAAAGAGATCGGCTGCGAATTGAAATTAGACCAAACATGGGAAGTTGGAATAATGATGAACCTTTACCCGATGGAACTATATTTGCAGCTCTTGGTATCACCATAGTTAACAAGAGTGGATTGCCCACGACAATTCTTAAAGTGTCATGTTATACATATACAAATTATTTCATGAAGATTTTCGATAAGCCATTGCATAAAAAAGCTTTAGGACTTTGGCTGATGGATGGAGATTTCTCATCTAATACAGTGCAAGGCGAACTTTCATGTAATCTCGCCTCGGGAACTTTCATGCGGTTGATGATGTTCCAGCAAAACTTTTGGAGATTACTAGAACCACATGATATTTCCAAGCTATATATCTATATTGCAGTAGAACATACGGCATCTAAAAAGGTTCAGAAGGTTCGTCTGAAATTGGATATATAGAACAGAAACTGAGAAGTTATAGCATTCAAATATAAGAATCGTTTTCTCTCATTGCTTGGATATCTTCCCTTCCAATGTCTAGATAGATTAAGATAGGCCACTTTGGGAAGCTTCAGACAAGAGTTTTCAAGTATGAATGAGCCTCTGTTATGTCCTAAAATTCGAAAACGGTTGCTGAGATCTATAGATGCTGACCGATTGGTAGTGCTTTGTGGTGCCGGTCTGTCTATGGCTGAACCAAGCAATCTGCCTTGCGCGAGTCGTATTGCCGAGATATGCTTTGATAAATATCGGGATAGCACGGATTCAGATATGTCACCTGAACTTCGTCTGAATCTGGAGGCGCTGGCAGAACATTTTTCTAATGAAGAACAGAATGGACTCGTGTACTTCATTGAAAACTTAGTTCCATGGGACGAATTTGCGAGCCACCCTAATTTTGGTCATTCTGCGATAGCAGATCTTTTGATCACAAGAGCGGCTGTTGCCTGCCTTTCTTGCAACTTTGATGAATTAATTGAGCGAGGTGCACAGAAATATGGGGCAGATTTTCGAGGTTCTCTAGATGGAGAACAAGCGGTAAATTATTCTCGCTCTCAAGCCCCGCTCTTGAAGTTGCACGGCTGCTTAAGACTTGATCGCATTTCCACTGTATGGACACAATCACAACTTGATAATTCAAACATTTCTGATCGCATTGAAAAAAATAAAAATTGGATGCGAACTAATCTGAGTCAGAAGGACCTGCTTGTAGTTGGTTTCTGGTCTGATTGGTGCTATCTTAATCAGATTATTGCTGATGCTCTTCAAGGAACCGATCCGAAATCGGTTACAGTGATTGATCTTTTAGAGAAAAAAGCTCTTGAGGAAAAGGCTCCTGAACTCTGGGCACTTCTGCACCAGCCGAATATTGATTTTGCCCATGTGAGGGGTTCGGGGGCTGAAGTGCTTGACGAATTACGGAGGGCATTTTCTGAGAGTTATCTACGGCAACTAATGGCAGCAGGTCGAGATGAATTTGAGCAGAGAACTACATTGGACTTCAATCAAAATTGGCTGTCTGTTGATTCATCGCTGAGTAGCGAAGACCTGTATTCTTGGCGTAGAGATGCAGAAGGAGTGCCTAATAGGAAGCCTGCAACTAAAAAATGTCCAGACAAGATTAGAAGTAAAATGTTGGGATGCTTTCACCTGCTTTTGCGGAAAGCAGGTGCGCAACAGCAGCGAGAGGGCTATACGTTGAAAGAACATTCAATCAGAGTGATTAATGGTGCGGGGGAGTCAATAAGTAGTGTGGCAGAGCGTTTCCCTGTTGAACCGCCGGCATCTTCCCTGGCTAATATTTTTGTTGCAGTGGGAGCTGAGGAGACTGGTATGCCTGGAAATATAATTGGCCGAGGAAGTTCGGATAACATATTGAGAACGACCGCTGAGGAGCGGTGGTTAACTTTCAAACAAGCTCAAGAACGGTTGGAGTTGTAATGGATATCGCAAGACAATCCGAAATATATCTCCGGGGTTCTGGTTACGACACTTGGTCATGGTATTCTGATAATTCACATTCAATAACTTGTTTTGAAAGCGCAACTATTATGGGCTTTATTTATGTGTTCTCATCTGCGGAAGAGCTTATTTCTAAATGGAAATTTGAACAACAAAAAGCACTTAGTTCGCATAGTGCAGCACTTCGTATGTCTGGAGATAAAGCTTGGAATGTTTATTCTGTCTTTTTGACTGGAGACAAAGATCAATCTAGGCAGCGTGAAGTTGAACAGATTGAGGAGGATTTTTCTCTGACTCGGAAAATTGCTCGTGTCAATATAAATACATCAAAAGATATTGAGTATGCCTTGCTACCTATTACTGAAATTAAAGCCAAGCCAATTTTCTCAGATGCAGGTTTTGAGGATAAGTTTCGTTCAAGATTGAGTAGTGTCTCCGATGATGTTCTGAATGCATTTCTTGGTGATCAAAATTCTGAAGAAATTGCGAAGATGCTGTTGGAACAAAAGTGAAACTAGATTATGTTGAGATCTGTGGTTTTCGTGGATATCGCGAAAAAATTCGCGTCACTTTTGGTTCGGGATTTACTGTTATCACTGGGCGTAATGGTGTGGGAAAGAGTACGCTTCTTGATGCTGTGGAATTTGCCCTAACTGGATCCATCAATAAATATGCTTTCGGAAAATCGGCAAAAGAAAGTATTAGTGATTATTTATGGTGGCGAGGCGAAGGAAGCCCAAATAATCATTATGTAACAGTATCATTTAAGAATGGCGACAATAAAAATTTTTCCATTACCAGAACAAAAAAATCTGGAAACAAAGCTGACAAAGAGTTAAAGGAAATCGAGAATGCTCTCTGTTACAGAGTTAAACCAGACGATGCTCTTCATCAACTCTGTCAATCTTTGATCATACGCGACGAATGGATTTCTGCACTTGGTCTCGATCTCAGTGAAACGGAACATTTTAAACGCGTGCATTCAGCACTTGGTGCTGTCCAGAAAACTGATTTTGTAGCTAAAGCCCAAAATATACTTGAGAATATAAAAGCTAAACATAAACTCAACCAAAAAGCATATAGCGATGCGCATAACCAGCTTACAGATGCATTGGCCCAGTTGTCTGAAGCAAAAGAGGATATTGTTGAAACAGAAGATATTGCGGTCGCGAAACAAACCTTGGATGCTGCAACATCTGATGATTTCAAAGATATTACATCGTATATTATTTCTGGACGTTCTGCTTTGATAGAAGGTCAAAGACATCTTGCACGCATAAATGAGATGATCAGACGAGGCTATAAGATTTTGGAGGATCAAAGAGAATTTGATAAAAAAGAAACTGTAGCTGCTCGAGAAGTCGTAAAAGATCGGCTTGAACTCGCCAAGAAATTAAAAGCTGAAGCAGATGATATTTTTGAAGACAAGCAACGCATCTTTAGCATTGAAAAGGAAGCTAACTCTTTTGCTGCGTCGCTTGCTTTGATTGTCGAACACGGTGAAAAGATTGGTTTGCATGGTGAAAACTGTCCACTTTGTTCGGCTGCAAGAACCGATGAAGAGTTCTTAGCTGGTCTTGTATCCGCACGTGAACGAATGGAATCTCTTTCCGCTGGATTTGCGGTTGCCCAGCAGCAAATGGATGAAGCACGTGACATAGTTAATGAAAAGACGGATGAACTAATGCGGCTACAAGAAAAGTGGTCTGAGATCCAAGAAGAAGAATCTCGTCTTGTTTCTTTGCAACAGGAGCATAAGGAAGTATTTGAACTTTATGGTTTGGATTTTCAGCTCATTCAAGATCCCCAAGCAGCGGACAAGTATGTTGCAGCAGAGAGGGAGCGTCTCATTGATTTGGAAAGGGCATTGCTCACGCTTGAGGCATCACAAACTGTCGTGAATATTTCTTTGCTTGAGGATCGTGTGGAAATCTTAAGGAAGGAAGTGGATGCAGCAGCATTTCAGGTGGAAAAATCCGAAAGTGCTCTAGATAAGGCAAAAGCTATGGAGCGTGGTGTGCGCAGTATTTTGGATGAAATAACCAAGGAGCGATTGGCTCAAATTAGTCCTCTTCTGGAGGAGTTATACCAGCGTTTGCGCCCGCATCATGACTGGCGTTTCATTAAATACAGTATGCGTGGAAACTTGCGACGGTCTCTAAGTCTGGAAGTGGGTGAAGGACTTAATCCTCAATTTTTCTTTAGTAGTGGACAGCGTCGTGTGCTTGGTTTGGCGGTTTTATTGTCTGTATATCTGGCTCGTCCTTGGACGCCTTTACGCACACTTATTTTGGATGATCCTGTTCAACATATCGATGATTTTCGGGCGATCCACTTAATCGAGTTGTTGGCAGCAATTTGTCTTGATGATAGGCAGATAATTTGTGTGGTCGAAGATTCCGCTCTTGCGGATGTGTTATGCCGACGCTTGTCAGGTGCCTCGGATGGTACGGGCAGGCGGTACGATTTAGAGATTGGTAAGGACGGAGCCGCGACCATTAAATCGGAGCGTGAAATTCCCCCGATGCCACAGAGAATAATGCGGTCGGGGACTGAGATTCATCTTATCAACTGATTAAGAACGAGAAACGCCCTGTCTACTCCCCGCCAGCCTTCTCCCCCTCCCGCTCCTCTCCTTCATCCCTTCTCCTAACCCTATCCAACACCACATCGATAATCATGTCCTCCTGGTGTCGACCATTTTGCGGCGGTCGAGTTCGACCAGGATGTCGCGGGGGTCGAGTCCGTGCAGTTCTGTGGCTTCCTCGGCGTGGCGCGGGAAGGATGAATACACCCCGGCATAGCGTAGCATCAGGGTCTCACGATCAACTTGGACGGGTCGGTCCTGCAGCGGACGCACGAGTTTCTCGGCGGCGTCTTGCTGCTTGAACAGGTCGCAGCTGTGCGTCCAGCCGTGCAGATCGGCCATCGCAATAAACGCCTCTATGTGGCAGTTGCCGGCTTCGGCGCCCATGCCAGCGAGCGAGGCGTCAACACGAGTCCCCCCGCATTCGACGGCGACGACAGAATTCACAACAGACACCGACAAATTCTCATGCGCATGAATTTCGAGTTCGATGTCACCCCGCAAAATCCGCCGGTGCGCCTCATACCGCTCGCGTACGCCGCGATGGTCAGCCTGCCGCCGGAGTCGGTGACATAAACACAAGCAGCGCCGTAGCTCTTCATCAGCCGCGCCCGCCGGCACACCTTCGCAGCCTCGACGATCCACACCTCGTCGGCATACCGTCCAAAGCCATAGTTGAAGGTCGAGCCCGACAGTCGGTCGCCGTGGGCGACTTCAATGGCGTCGACTCAGGCCTCGTCTGGCGCCCGGGCGATGTCGCGCACGCACACTAGGTCATATTGGTGGCGGATGGCGTGCATGCCGTCGCGCAGGGTGACGTCCTGGATGTAGAGGCGGGTCATCTCGCCGCCCCCTCGACCTCCTGAAATACGGTCACTTTGATGCCGGTGAAGTCGCCGTCCATTTCGGTGATGTGCAGCGGGCTGTTGGAGCGGAAGCACTCAAACTGCACGTCCTACTTGAGGTGGTGTCGGTCTCCTCGCACAGGCAGAACACGGTGTCGCGCATTATCAGCGGTGGTCCGGGTGAATTCGTCGATGTTCGCCCGCATCCCCGTCCCAGCGGATCGCGAACTAATAGACGCGACGATTTCGCCATAGCGCACTCGGGCGGTGCGGTGGACGGCTGGGGTTAGATCGATGATCTGCTTGCCGTCGGCGAGCAGCGCTTCGCTGTGGCGCCGGCGCGCCCCGGTGGAGGTGGCGTCAAAGGCGATGCGGATATCGGGGTATTGCTGCACCCGCACCAGCCCGGCATCAACCTTCACTCGCGCCAGCCAAAGCAGGGCTATGAGGGGCGAGCCATAACAGTCGGCGCCGATGCCCTGGGACAGGACGCGGATTCACCTGCCCGAAATCAGCCTGCTGGTGCGCAGCAACAAGCGCGCGTGAGGGGGTTGCTCTGGGCGGGGACGGGAGGCGTTTGTCGGTTTTTTGTTTCTAAATCAACACCCGGAAAATCAAATCGTTTGGCGGCTTATATACTGATTCTGCACAGCGCGGGGAGTTTGAAATTGACGGAACCGAGCAACCCTGAAGTTGGCACACCTGAATTCAGCGATCTCGATGCAGCATTTTTCAGGATGTCGCCCACTCCCGGACAGGGCGACTGCCTTGAGTTCTGCATTTCCGACCCGGAGCAGGACAGCCTTCGCATTCTCGACCGCATTCGGCTGCCGCTTCCTGCTGGAATATCGGCGAGTGCTGTGGCAGAGGTTTTGAAGCGGCTACATTTTGAGGGGGCGCTGATACTTTTCCGCCTGGATCTGGCGGGGCAGAAGGCCTGCTACGACCCCGGCGAAAACCGATGGCTGTCTTATCGCGGCCCGGCGAGTCTGCCGAACCCTGATGATGAGCGCTATCCCTATCCCAGCGACGAGGCTGAGAATTGACTGCCGAATGGCATGCAAGCCCCTTTGATCGGGCTGCCAGATGAGTTGAGCTTGATTGGCATAATGTTTTCTGTTTTTGCCGGGAGAAAAAAATGAACATCCAAAAAATCTGTTATTGCCTCTGCGCTGTGTTTTGTTTTGCGGCGGCGTTGTTTCACGAAATCGTCGGCATTCCCAGGCTGCTCAACCCGCTGGCTGCGTCAGATCTGCCCAACAACGTCACCGCCATGCTGACGTTTTCCTGGCACAACGACGTGGTTCACATGCTGGGCGTCAGCGCCCTGTTCGCCTGTTCAGCCTTCATCCCCGGCAACAAATTGCTGGGATGGATCGCAGCCGCCATGGTGGTCGGCATCGGCATCAACACCTACTGGATGGCTCTTTTTTACGATCCCGTGATGTGGCAAGGACCGGCTCCGATTCTTTGGACGGTCATTCCGCTGATCGCCGCCGTCGGGTTGCTGGCCAAGTCCAAATAGACTTCTAGACTTCAACGTACAGTCTGACGGTGAAACCGCCTGGCAGTTGATGCGGTCGCAAATGCTTGTTGGATGGTTGGAGCGTGGACACCCCTCCCGAAGAACGTCTGACGGCCCCCGACTTTCGGGCGCTGCACAACCGGCAGCTGCGGCACCCCGGCCCGGATCTGTTGGAGATGATCTATATCTGCAGGGAGCGCCAAGGCCGGTATCGGGACGACGGCGTCTCTGAAAGCTGCGACCTGGAGACCCGGAGCAAATGCAGAACTTGGGAGGCCGCACTGAAACAGTTCATCACCGCCGCTGAAGATGCGGGCATTCTGGTGATGTGCAGCGGCATCGTTCTCTCGGTTGAGCAGGCGATTTGCATGCGCCCTGGTTGAGAACGTCCTGGAAGGCGGGACGCTGCATCGGGATGCGCTGTATCTGCTCGGCTATAAAAAGCTCGACACCTTTGACAGCCTGGAACGCAGTCTGGGCTGCCCGATCTGATGGCCTATCTCTTGGACACCAGTGTTTTTATACAGATAAAAAACCCGCAGCACGGCTTTGATTTCTGCCCGGCTTTGGCAGGCGCTGAATCCATTCAGCCGAATATTGAGAAACTTGCACGGATTGCCAAGACTCTACCAATTGGTAGACAATGCAAGGCAGGTGCTCAGTTCAAGGCACTCAGGGGATAGAGAAATCAGAACATGGCAAACGCAAGTCAGCTAAAGGCGATCTTGAAGTCGCATCTTGAAGGAGATGACGAGCACTTTTTCTCTGTGGCTCTGCAGGTCGCAGCGCACGAGGCGAAGCGCGGTCACGGCAAACTCGCGAAGGAGTTGCGGGATCTCATCGATCAAGCCAGGGAACGTCGGAGCTGGCCTCTGCACAGGGCAGAGACACTTCCAATCAGTCGCCCTCGTGGTGCTTTGGACGGAATTCTTACGGCCAGCCACCCAAAGAGCCGGCTGGTGGAAATGGTGCTTGATGATCACTTGGCGGGGCAACTTAAACGAGTGATCCGAGAGCAGCGCCAGGCATCAAAAATCCGCGCTCACGGACTCAGCCCAAGGCGCAAGCTCTTATTGGTGGGTGCGCCCGGCACGGGGAAAACCATGACGGCATCAGTGTTGGCCGGAGAGCTTAATTTGCCGCTGTTCCAGGTTCGTTTGGACGGTTTGATAACCAAGTACATGGGCGAGACTGCCGCCAAACTTCGTCAGGTGTTTGAGGCGACGAGCCAAACACGGGGCGTATATTTCTTTGATGAATTCGACACCATAGGCTCGCAGCGCAGTAATAAAAACGACATCGGCGAGGCGAGGCGTATTTTGAACAGCTTTCTGCAGATGATCGAGCAGGATGTGTCACACAGCTTGATCGTTGCAGCGACCAATCATCCCGAAATTTTGGATCACGCGCTTTTCCGCCGTTTTGACAACGTTTTGCATTACGAGTTGCCCGATGAAACTCGCATTGCCTCATTGCTCAAATCCAGGCTTGAGCAAATAGCGATTAAAGGCATGTCCTGGAAGCGGCTTGCAAACAAGGCCGCAGGTCTGAGTTATGACGAAGTGTCCCGTGTTTCGGAGGAAGTTTTAAAAGAGGCGCTGATTGATAATATCCAGAGGGTCAGGGAGTGTGATGTTCGGCGGGCCTTGGAAGAGCGACTGCAGACCTCGCAACATCTTGATGCACAAAAACTGAGACGCTAGAGTTTCACGCATCAGATGGCTGAATCAGACGAAAAGCGTAATCGGCATTTCATTCTTAAAAGAATTCCTCAAACAGAGCCCTTCCAATCTCCGCAGAGAGGCGGCGGCGGGTCTGACGTGCCGGATCGCCAACGGAATAAGCATGGAGCAAAGCTGCTGAGTCAGATTAAAGGTTTGCGCTCTCATGCCGAAGCTGCCCGCAAAGAACAGCAGTCCAAGGGGCTTGTCGAGGGTCTTGGGCTTCGGGTGCAGTTTGAGAGCTATAAAAATGTTGAGCTTGCATTCAATTCCCTGACCCGAGAGCGTGCCGGCATTGAGCTATTAAATGTTCGTCATGAGAAAAAACGCACGATAGCGACAGTGTTTATTCCAGATGGCAAACTGGATATGTTTGAGAATCTGATCCATGCGTATTTGGATAAGTCAAAGGACGGCAAGAAAAGGCCAAGGAATGGAAAATTGCTCAATGCGATCTCCAAAATTCGCACAGCCGCGCTCAAGGCTCTATGGACAGATGATTTGGAGGAATTCCCCACATCAGATGAGGAGGAGCTCTGGTGGGAGGTCTGGCTTCCTGTGAGAGATGGCAGGGCTCCGGTCACAGAAAGCTTCAGGCGGCTCGCAAAAAAGCAGGGTTTTCGGATTGCACCCGGCGAACTTCAATTCCCAGAGCGCACTGTGCTTCTTGTCTGCGGTTCGGTTGGTGCAATGAAACAGTCGATCCAGATTTTGAACAGCATCGCCGAGTTGAGGCGGGCGAAGAGGACTGCGGAGTTTTTTAATGTATTGCCGCGCAAGGAGCAAATAGACCGCCTTAACGAACTGTTTGACCGGATAACGGTGCCTGCGGAAGGGGAAGAAGTGCCGCATGTCTGTATTCTTGATACGGGAGTGAACTATGGGCATCCTCTGCTTGCCACTGTGCTTTCGCCAATAGATGCTCATGCAATTGGCCCGAATGGATCTGCTGAAGATGGTGATGGGCATGGCACTGAAATGGCGGGGCTTGCCATGATGGGCGATTTGACCGAAGCTCTGGCATCAGACCGAACAATCCAAATTATTCACCGTCTTGAATCCGTAAAACTTCTTCCCCAACGCGAGGGCAATGTGGGCGACGCAAATTTTCATGGCAACCTGACTATTCAAGCTGTGGCTCGTCCGAGTATTACGGCTCCCTATCGACGTCGAGTATTCAGCATGGCAATCACCACCGATGATGATCGTGATCGTGGACGGCCATCTGCGTGGTCGGCAGTCATTGATCGATTGGCTTCGGGTGCGGAAGAGAATGAGGGGGTTCCGCGACTATTTATAGTTTCCGCAGGAAATGCTGATAGTGAGTTCATGCTCAACTATCCCGATAGCAACAAAACAGATGGGGTTCACGATCCGGCTCAGAGTTGGAACGCGCTGGCTGTCGGTGCGGCGACTGATCTTGTTCATATAAAGGATTCAGATGCTGAAGGTTATCAGCCAATCGCCGAAGCAGGCGGCCTAAGCCCTTTCAGCACGACTTCGCTGAATTGGGACAAGCAATGGCCGCTTAAACCTGATGTGGTGCTCGAGGGGGGCAATGCAGCGGTTACAGACATCTATGACAAACCATACGCTGAACCCAAGGCGAGCTTGGGCCTTCTTACTGCAAATTATGAGTTGCAAGAGAGGCCGTTTGTCACTTCACACGGGACTAGTGTCGCAACATCGCTTGCGGCGCGAATGGCGGCACAATTGATGGCCGAGTATCCGAATCTTTGGCCGGAGACAGTTCGGGCGCTAATCGTTCACTCTGCCGAGTGGACCGATGCAATGCGTCAAATGTTTCTTTCCAATCCTCAACGTCCTTCAAAGAAAGACATGACCGAACTTGTTCGCTGCTGCGGTTTTGGGGTGCCGGATTTTCAGCGCGCAATGTGGAGCGTTCAAAACTCGCTCACTATGATTCGTGAAGATCGATTGCATCCTTTCAAGCGACAAGGCAGTGCGGCCCCAACTTTAGGAAATATGCATCTTCACAGTCTTCCTTGGCCTTCACAAGAGTTGGAGGCTTTGGGAGATACGGAAGTGGAGATGCGGGTTACGCTTTCGTACTTTATTGAGCCCAATCCATCGGCAAGAGGTTTTTCTGGCCGCTATGGCTATAACTCTCATGGCCTGCGATATGACGTAAAACGTGCAGAGGAATCAAAACTAGACTTCCACAAGCGAATCAATAGACAGGCGCGTGAACAAGAGTGGAAAACAGTTGCGGATCATGACACCGGCTGGATGATTGGAACAAAAAGCCGGCATAAGGGCTCAATACATTCGGACATCTGGAAGGGCACCGCCATCGAACTTGCGAACAGAGGGGCTATTGGTGTTTGTCCGGCACAGGGCTGGTGGAAAGCCAGACCCAAATTGGAACGTTACAACGGGGAGGCGCGATATTCTCTGGTGGTCTCGATCCACGCCCCTGAAGTCGAAGTAGATCTTTATACTCCCATCAGGCAAGAAATAGCTGCGCAATCTGCGATTGAATTTGAACCCGAATCCTAGGCAATTAAATAAAGAACTCCCCCATGCTAAAAATGAAAACCGAATGTCTGAACTGCGGCACCGGCCTCGGGCATCAGGACGACGCCCATATATGCTCCTATGAATGCACCTACTGTCCGGGCTGCGCCGCGCGGCTCAAATATATCTGCAAAAATTGCTCGGGCGATTTGCAGCCCCGCCCCAAGCGGGCGGCGGCATCGGCAGCGGAGGCGACCTGAACATGAACATGTCCGAAGATCTCAATATATGGATACACATCGCCTTTGCGGTCACGGCGGTGGGGCTGGGCGCCGTCAACCTGGCCTCGGCGAAGGGCACGCCCCGCCACGTCGCCATCGGCTGGGTCTGGATCGCCCTGATGGCATTCGTCGCCATCGGCTCGTTCTGGATCCGCGAGCTCAACGACGGCGCCCTGAGCTGGATCCACCTGCTCTCGGCCTGGACGCTGTTCTCAATGGGCGCGGCGCTCTACCACGTTCGCATTCGCCGCAACATCATCCAGCACCGCAACTGGATGGTCGGGACGATGATCGGCGCCTCCATCGCCGGCGCCCTGACCCTGATTCCCGGGCGCTTCATCCCCCAGGCCCTTGGCTTCTGAGACGCATGAGCTGTGGATGCGCCGGGCGCTTGATGAGGCGCGCGCGGCCGGGGAGGCGGGCGAGGTGCCGGTGGGCGCCGCCCTCGTGCGGGGCGGCGAGCTGATCGCGACCGGGCGCAACAGCCCCATAACCTCAAGCGACCCGACCGCCCACGCCGAAATCCGCGCCCTGCGCGCGGCCGGCGAGCGCATCGGCAACTACCGGCTCACCGGTGCGGTGCTCTACTGCACCATCGAGCCCTGTGCGATGTGCGCCGGCGCCCTGGTGCACGCCCGCATCGACACGCTGGTGTTCGGGGCGCTCGAACCCAGGGCGGGTGCGGTGGTCTCGACCATGCAGTTGTTGGAGCGCGGCCAGGTCAACCACTCGGTCGAGGTCGTCCAGGGCGTGCTGGCCGAGGAGTCGGCAACGCTGCTGAGGGCGTTTTTCGCCGCGCGTCGCTGACCTGAATCCGCGCAAAATATTCACGGCAATTTCACGGTGATCGCCTCTGATTTCCCGGCCCAGCCTCCCGCCGGCCGCCGCCGTCCGCCCGGCGCGCCCGCCCGGCGGCAAAATCCAATCGCCCAGCCGCGCACCGACAGAGCCGCAAACCCAGTCAGAGAGCGGCCAAAACCCCCATTTGCGGCGCTTCAGAGCATCAACTTTTGGGTGTGATCCAAGTCACATGTCCCGGAGCTGCAAAGCCGGATCATTGGCGCTCTGACCATCCTTTTTTGGAGATTTTTTTATGAACAACCTACGCTACTGGATTCTCACCGCCGCCTTTGTGCTGAGCGCCGCTCTGGGCATTGCCCAGGTCGACATCAACAGCGCAAGCGCCGAGGAGCTGGCCGAGGCCCTCAAGGGCGTCGGGCTCAAGCGAGCCGAGCGCATTGTGGAATACCGCGAGAAGCATGGCGGCTTCGTCAGCGTTGAAGAGCTGACCGAAGTCAAGGGCATCGGCCCGGCCACGCTGAAGCGGAACCTCAAGGCGCTCAAGCGCGGTGAGTACTCCGGCAAGGCCAAGGGCAAGGGCAAGGCCAAATCCAAGGCCATGTCGAAGTCAAAGGCCAAGGCCAAAAAGCAAAAGGGTAAAGCCGAGTAGACCCTTTTCAACCGGCACCGTCGGACTCGGGATCGGCGGTGTCGGTTTTTTTGCGCAGCGAGCGGGCGCCCCCCGCCGGTCGTCCAGCCGCCCCCCGCCGGTGCTAGTATTGGCGACCCGTCCAGCCGGCCGGTTTCTTGCGCTATTCCCAACTGATCTGCAAACTTACCGCTCTGCTGCTGATGCTGTTCCTCGGTGCATCGGCTGCGGGGCAGAGCACCACCAACCCGATCATCCAATCCCAGGCGCGTTTTCAGCCGGTGCTGGCCAGGCAGGGCATGGTGGTTTCCGCCGAGGCGCTGGCGACCCAGGTCGGCGTCGAGATCCTCCGCAAGGGCGGCAATGCCGTCGACGCTGCGGTGGCGGTGGGCTTCGCCCTGGCGGTGACCCACCCGCGCGCGGGCAACATCGGCGGCGGCGGCTTCATGATGATTCACCTGCGCGATGAGGATCGCCAGGTCGCCATCGACTACCGCGAAATGGCACCGGCTGCGGCCGAGCGCGACATGTATCTCGACGAGAACGAGAATGTTGATCAGGGCAAGGTGCGCTTCAGCCGGGCTGCGGCCGGCGTTCCCGGCACGGTCGCCGGGCTGCTCCACGCCCTGGAGCGCTACGGCACGATGAAGCGCCGCCAGGTGCTGGCGCCGGCGATCAAGCTGGCGCGCTCGGGCTTCAAGGTCTCCCGCGATCTCAGCCGCTCGCTCGGGCGGGCGCGTCACGTGATCGAGCACGGCACGGCCAGGGGGGTGTTCTACGACCGGGACGACAACCCGATCAAGACCGGCACACTGCTCAAGCAGCCGGCGCTGGCGCGCACGCTGGGGCGCATCTCCAAGCTGGGCGCCGACGGGTTCTACCGGGGCGAGACCGCCGTCCAGCTGGCGCTCGACATGCAGCAGGGCGAGGGGCTGATCACGCAGCAGGATCTGGGCAACTACAAGGTTGTCGAGCGCGACCCCATCGTCGGCAGCTTCCGCGATCACCGCGTGGTCTCGATGCCGCCGCCGAGCTCCGGGGGGATCCATCTGGTGCAGATGCTCAACATCATCGAGGGGGACGATCTCGCCGAGCTGGGGGCGGGCAGCGCCGCAGTCTCCCACCTGCTCACCGAGGCGATGCGCCGCGCCTACGCCGATCGCAGCGTGCATCTGGGCGACCCCGACTTCACCCAGGTGCCGATGAGGCGCCTGACCTCCAAGGACTACGGCAAGGCGCTGCGCAAGACCATCGGCGAGCGCGCCACGCCCTCGGACAAGATCAACCCCGGCGAGCAGATCGAGGCCGCCGCACCGGGCAACACCACGCACTTCTCAATCATCGACGCCGACGGCAATGCGGTGGCCAACACCTACACGCTGAATTTCTCCTACGGCTCGGGCATCTACGTTCCCAGCCTGGGGTTCTTCCTCAACAACGAGATGGACGACTTCGTCGCCAAGCCGGGCGAGCCCAACGGCTACGGTCTCATCGGCGACGAGGCCAACTCGGTGCAGCCCGGCAAGCGCCCGCTCAGCTCGATGACGCCGACGCTGGTGCTGAACCGGGACGGCCTGCCGGTGCTGGTGACGGGTTCGCCCGGCGGCAGCTTCATCATCACCACGGTGCTGCAGGTGCTGCTCAACGTGCTGGAGCACGGCATGAACCTGGCCGAGGCGGTCAGCGCCCCGCGCATCCACCACCAGTGGAAGCCCGACATGCTGTTCCACGAGCGGGGCGTCAGCCCGGACACGCTCAAGCTGCTCGAGGGCCGCGGCCACACGCTCAGGGAGCGCCGGGTCTGGGGTTTTGCGGGCAGCGCCGGCTATGACGGCGAGTGGTTCTATGGCTTCGCGGATTCGCGCAGGGGCGGTGCCCTGGCCGAGGGCTATTGAGCCGGCCCGAGTCGGAGGCGTTTGACCACAAGGCGCTCGTCGCACAGCTGCCCCGCAGCCCGGGCGTCTACCGCATGCTCGATGGCGGCGGGGCGCTGCTCTACGTCGGCAAGGCGGTCAACCTGCGCTCGAGGGTCTCGAGCTATTTCCGCAGCCGCGGCCTGACGGCCAGGCTGCTGTCGCTGGTCGCCAGGGTGCGCGACATTCAGGTCACGCGCACCCGCAACGAGAGCGAGGCGCTGCTGCTCGAGCAGAGCCTGATCAAGTCCGAGAAGCCCTACTACAACGTCATGCTGAGGGACGACAAGTCCTACCCCTACATCCACATCACCGAGGCCGAATTCCCCCAGGTGCGCTACTTTCGCGGCAGCCGCAACCCGCGCGGGAAGCTCTACGGACCCTATCCCAGCTCGGCTGGAGTGCGGCGCACGCTCGATCTGCTGCAGCGCGAACTGCAGCTGCGCAGCTGCACCGACAACTACTTCCGGCAGCGCACCCGCCCCTGCCTGAAGCACCAGATCGGTCGCTGCAGCGCGCCGTGCACCGGGCGCATCTCGCAGCAGGACTACGCCGCCGACATCCGCGCCGCCGACGCCCTGCTGCACGGGCGCAGCGAGGCGGTGATCGAGCAGCTCCAGACCGAGATGGACCGCCACAGCAAGGCGCTGGATTTCGAGCAGGCCGCCAAGTGCCGGGATCGCATGGCGTCGATCCGCCGGCTGCAGCACGAGCAGGCGGTGTATGTCGGCAGCGGCGATGCCGACGCCCTGGCGGCGGCGCAGCACGGCACCGAGGTTCAGCTGCACCGGCTGAGTGTGCGCGACGGCTCGATCATCCGCAGCCGCACACACCGCCTGCGCGCCGGGCTGGGGCAGGGGCTGGGCGAGGTCATCGGGGCGTTCATCGCGGCCTACTACCTGGAGAACCCGCAGGAGATCCCGCTGACGCTGATCTGCCAGGAGGCGCCGGGCGATGTCGAAGTGCTCAGCGAGGCGCTGTCGGCGAAGCGCAATGCCCAGGTGCGCATCACCTCGCGCGTGCGGGCCAGGCGCGCCGAGTGGCTGCGGCTGGCGCGCGACAGCGCCGAGGGGGCGCTGCAGAGTCTGCTGGCCTCGCGCGCCGACCTGCAGGATCGCTTTGCGGAGCTGGCCAGGCTGCTGGGGCTGCCCTCGAACCCCGAGATCGTCGAGTGCTTTGACATCAGCCACACCGGCGGCAGCGAGACTTATGCGGCGGCGGTCTCGCTGGGGCAGCAGGGGGCGGCCAAGCAGCGCTACCGGCGCTACCGCATTCGCGAGGCGGGCGCCGGCGACGACTACGCGGCGCTGGCCGAGGCGGTCGAGCGCCATCTGAGGCGCTGCATCAGGGGCGATGCGCTTGCCGACGTCCTGCTGATCGACGGCGGTAAGGGCCAGGTCAATGCCGTGCGCCCGGTGCTGGAGCGCCTCGGCGTCGAGGTTCCGCTGCTGGGCATTGCCAAGGGGCGCGACCGCCTCGCCGGGCGCGAGCTGCTGATCATCAACGGCAGGGAGAAGGCGCTGCCGCCGCACTCCGGTGCGCTGCTGCTGCTGCAGCAGGTGCGCGACGAGGCGCACCGCTTTGCCATCACCGGGCACCGCGCCGCCCGGGCCCGGGCGCAGACCCGTTCGGTGCTGCAGGAGATCGAGGGCATCGGCCCGGTGCGGCAGCGCTCGCTGCTGCGGTATTTCGGCGGTCAGCAGGAGCTCGAGCGCGCCAGCGAGCACGACATCGCCAAGGTTCCGGGCATCGGGGCGCAGGCGGCGAGGGCGGTCTACGAGGCGCTGCACCCGGCGGGTTCCGGCTGAGTGCGCCGGCATTTTTATAATGCCGGGTCAGCCGGGCGAGAGATCGCATGAATTTGCCTGTCAAGCTGACCCTGCTGCGCGCCGCCGCAGTCGCACCGATGATCGTGCTCCACTACCTTGAACTGCGCCCGGGCGGCGTCTCGCTGGCCATGCTGGTGTTTGTCGCCGCCGGCATCACCGACTGGTTCGACGGCTGGCTGGCCAGGCGCACCGGGCAGATGAGCGAGCTGGGCGCCTTTCTCGATCCGGTGGCCGACAAGATTCTGGTGGTCTCGGCGCTGCTGCTGGTGGTCGAGCAGAGCAGCAATGCCGCCGTCACGCTGCCTGCGATCGTCATCGCCCTGCGCGAGATGACCATCGTCGCCATGCGCGAGTGGAGCGCCCGCAACGGCTACAACAAGCTGCTGTCGGTTCGGGGCGGCGGCAAGATCAAGACCGTCGTGCAGATCGTCGCCGTGGCGATGCTGCTGCAGTTCTATCAGGAGGGCAGTTTCATGCAGCAGCTGTCGATTTTCACACTCTGGGCGGCGCTGGGTTTCAGCGTGCTCTCCTGGACGGCCTATCTGCGGATCTGGCTGCAGCACGCCCGCGGCAAGCTCGAAAAAGACGGGTAGTAGAATGCGCGAGGGCTGAGTGGCAGAGTGGTTATGCAGCGGATTGCAAATCCGTTTATGCCGGTTCGATTCCGACCTCAGCCTCCAATTCACTCCAATACATCACCCCGGCAGGCCTTGCCGGGGGCTGGTGCCCTCTCCCGGACTTGAACCGGGACGGCCCTAAGGCCAGAGGATTTTACGTGCCACCACAGCTTTCGCTGCCAGCTGTCCGCCGCTGTTTGTAGCCTGGACTTTGTCTTTGCCGTGGCGCCGCCGGGGCGCTTTAGGCAGCGGCCGTCAAGTCTCTACACCTTCCCGCTGAACGGGCTTGGCTCGGCGTTGGCAGCGGCCGGAGCCGGTGAGCGTTCGCCGAATTTGACCGCTGACAACCCGGGGCTTTCGCTCCGGGCGACCCGATGCGCGGTCCGCTGTTTGGCGGTGCGGAGCGCGCGCTGAGTCCCCTGTGTCTACCAATTCCACCAAGAGGGCACGGCGGCGATTATAGGAGGCTGATTGCGGGATGGTGCGCCAAGCGATCAGAGCGATGCGGTGAATAAAGTCCACAATCACCTTAAATCATGCGGTGAATAAAGCATACAATCACCTTAAATCATGCGGTGATTAAGATGTGGATTCATCAACATCGAAGCTGGCCAAACTTGACGTGGGACGCAGCAGCGCTTGCATCCAAGCTGGCTGATACGCGCCATCGCCAGGGGCGTCTGCTGGGCCGCATGGAGGGGCTTGGCTTTGACCTCAGGCGTGAAGCCAGTCTCGGCGCACTGACCCGTGATGTGGTGAAATCCTCCGCCATTGAGGGTGAAACTCTGAATCCGGAGGAAGTCCGTTCTTCTATTGCCACAAGACTGGGGATCGATGTCGCCGGGCTTGTTCCCGCCAGCCGTGATGTGGAGAGCATTGTCGAGGTGATGCTGGACGCCACGCAGCAGTTTTCCAGGCCGCTGACCAAGGCCCGTCTTTTTGACTGGCACGCTTCGCTCTTCCCGACCGGGCGCAGCGGCATGCACAAGATTATTGTCGGCGGTTGGCGCACTGCGGAGGCGGATCCCATGCAGGTTGTTTCGGGGCCTGTTGGCCGGGAAAAGATTCACTTTGAGGCGCCTGGTGCCGAGCGTCTGGAGCAAGAGATGCAGTCCTTGCTCGCGTGGTTTGAAAACGCTGACGATATCGACCCCGTGATCAGGGCGGGCATTGCGCACTTCTGGTTTGTCACCATTCATCCCTTTCAGGACGGGAATGGACGAATCGCCAGAGCCATTGGCGACATGGCGCTGGCGCGCGCCGATGGCATGCGAGAGCGCTTTTACAGCCTCTCATCACAAATTGAGGCTGAGCGCAGGCACTACTACAGGCAGCTTGAGACACAGCAGCGCGCCACGCCTGATATCACGGATTGGCTGGCATGGTTTTTGGACTGCCTCGGCCGTGCAATGGCCAGCGCCGAAACAGCGCTGGGCCATGTTCTTTTCAAGGCGCAGCTCTGGGATGCGATCAATCAGAAACCCGTCAATGATCGCCAGCGCCTGATCATCAATCGCATGCTTGAGGATCATTTTGAGGGCTTCATGAACACATCAAAATATGCCCGGATGGCCGGGTGCTCGAATGACACGGCGCTGCGGGACATTCAGGAGTTGAAAGAGAGGGGCATATTTATTCAAAACCCTGGCGGCGGGCGCAGCACAAGTTACAGGCTGCCAGGTCGGGAGGATTAGATTCGTTCGTCATTGCGAGTGCGGCGAAGCGATCCGGAAAATCCTGCCCCTGTAAAAAGAAACCGGCGCTGATTGAAAAAAAAACAGCCCGGAGAGGGAATACCTGCCTATACTCGGCACGGACAGCTGGACCGTGACTGCAATGCAGCACCCCTTCATCAACGATCTCGTGCGCTTCTTCGGGGTGACCGTTCCGGTGATTGTTCTGTGGGTTGTCTTCGTCAGTTTTGCCTTGGAGTGGCTGTTGGCGTGGCTGATGGGTGGGTTGCTGTCTTTGTCCTCTCCTCGGGGTGACCTCACCGAGCACGAGTTTTGGGAAATGACTTCACTTACCGGATTTTTGCACGGTTATTTCATTCTCTATTGGATCCACACAGAACGCGAGAGAGCAGGGCAGTCTGAAGAGCAGGATGGGCTGCTTTTTGCGGAGACTCGTTTGTCAGGAGTTCCCGCCGAGTCGGCTGCCTTCAAGGCCGCAGGTTTTGGATGGGGATCGCTGCGCTTTGTGTTCCTGTTCCTGCCGCTGCTCCTTCTCTACATGCTTTTCAGCGGAACCGTCATTGAGTATGTATTTGCCCTCATTACAGGACAGCCGGCTTGGTCGGATCATGGCTGGGAAGTGACTTATGCCAGCGGGCTTGCAGGGTCTGTATTTATTTTCTGGTGGACCGGTGTGGAAAGGGGCATCACGGAACGCAGAAAAGCCGAGTGGGCGGCCAGGCAGTCTGAGCAGCAGAGCGCTCGGTTCTCGGCGGATTAGCTCAGGCAATTGTCTGTGGTCCTGTCTGCCCCCACTCGGTGCGGGCGGCAAAATCGTGACTGCAATGCAGCACCTCTCATCAACCATTGGGCGTTTGGGGAGGTCGGCTGCATTGCCAGCGTGACCTTCAAGTCGAAAAAACTCAATGTCACACGGAAGGGAAGCTTCGTCGATCATTTTTAATGTCTCGGATAAAACCTGCCCCAAAAGCACAACACCTTGCCGCCCGCTGCATAGATTATGCCGGGCATGAATATCGAACTTGGCGGGCTTGAAGTGTCAAGCGCCGCAACCTTTATCCACTTAATTAAACACCAATCGGAAAACTAGCAGAGGACGTAGCAGGATTTGAGACGGGGTTGGGGGCTGGCCTCTTAAAACTGCCTCTGCAGCTCGAGGCGAATTCGGGACTGGGTCAGGCCCTGGCCGGAGGTTTGGCGCTCGGTGAAGAGGCGCAGTTCGAGGCGGTCGACGTCGTTGAACCTGACGCCATTGCCCCAGCGGCGGGTCGAGCCGTAGTCGCTGTTGATCAGCCGGTACTCGGAGTAGGGGGTGAACAGGCCGCCGAGAACGCTGACGCCGTAGGAGAGGCTGGCCTCGACGCCGCTCTGGTTCTGGCTTGACTGCCGGTTTTGCAGTTCATTCCCG